>NZ_QUGQ01000023.1:0-63876 GCF_003479155.1 Blautia sp. AF19-1 | reverse complement strand
TACCAAGCGGAACCTAGCCTCATATGTGATTTCTGTCCGTCGGACCAAGAGTTCGCTTACAGCTTCCTTCAGATTCTACCTTACGATAGACACCCTTGCTGTTCAGCTATACACTTCCTTGTCGCCTAGGCGTGTTCGGGACTTTCACCCGTTAGAGCGCGCCCATGGCGCGCAAACTAAAATACCCTGCCAACTTTCACCAGCAGGGTTGATTAGAATTTTTACTTGTAAAGGTCTTCCAGCGTTATCAGCCGAACTTCACCTCGCTCTTGTGCCTGAAGAAGTCCATCTGTGAATCCGCCTTTCGAGAAGATATAGTAGTGATAGTTGTTGCCCTTTCCAAAAACTGAGGCATAATCCCGAATCAAATCGAGTTCATCCACACCGATTTTCTCATTCCGGTATTTGCATGAACCGATGATATAGTCTTTGCCCTCAACAGGAGTTCCGACGATATCAATCTGTATCTGCTTTTTCTTCTTCGGGTCTGTCCCCCACCACTGGCCGATTTCACTCAGCTCAATAGGAAGGCTATCCGAATAATAGAGCAGGTAATCCTGACACATCTTCTCATAAATTAGACCCATGTAATCAGGAAGATACTGCTTTACAGCGTGTGGATAGGTCTTTGCAATTCTGCCAGAGTCAATGGCACTCATATTGATTGGCACAAACCGATACCAGAAACGGAAGAAGTTATCAGCCAGCAGATAGATGGTTTTCTTACCCGGTTTTTCTGTAATCGGTGTTTCTTTCTTCGCAATGCCAAGGTCGATCAGCGTTTTCAGGTACTTCGATACGACCGAGTTTTCCTCGCCGACCTTCATCTTGATATCGTTCATTCGGGAAGCACCTTCTGCAATCGCTTTAATGATTGCATTATAAATGGCCGGCTCCCGGAGTTCCTGCTTCAGTAAGTTCCCCGGTTCCTCATACAGATAGCTGGAGCGGTCAAAGAAATTATCCAACAGAGCTTCATCCACACTATCTCGCACATCCAACTTATTGATATAGTGGGGAACTCCTCCCGTGATCCCATAAATCAGGGAATTGTCTTCTGCAGACAGATTTGGGTGGAACACAGCGGTTTCTTTATAGTCTAGCGGCTCAATCTTAAACTGGCCAGTACGTCTGCCATACAACGGACTTTCCTTTCCAAGCACCTGACTCTCCATGAAGCTCATAGAGGAGCCGCAAAGAATCAGGTACATCTTGGACTCTGTCCATTTGTGGTCGATGATGTGCTGCAGCATCGCTGAAATAGCTGGTTTTGCTTTTGCAAGATAAGGATACTCATCAATGACAAAGACAATCCTCTTTTCCTTTGAAAGTGCTGTCAACTCATCCAAAGCTGCATCATAGGACCTGAACTCCGGTGCAGACTCCATATCCGGCCGCTCAAAACTCATAATCGACTTTGAGAGAGCTTCCAGATTTTCCTTTCCTGTCGTGTTCAATGCAGAAAAGAAAATGGTAGGCTTATCTTTGCAGAACTCGTTGATCAGTGCCGTTTTACCAACACGCCGTCTGCCGTAGATGACAATGCACTCAAACTTATCACCTGCATACCGTTTATTCAGTTTCCGCAGCTCATCCTCACGGCAATAGAATTGACTCATCTACTCACCTCCAATAATTATACTCGTGAGTTAGTAACTCGTAAGTTACTTCTTTACGAGTATAATAAATCAGATAGTCTGCAAAGTCAAGTAAAATAAGTCGAACCTTTAAAATCGATCGAAGTCCGACTGACTTGCCAGCTCTTTGTACGAATAGCCGTCATTCTGCCGCTCCGTGAACATATCATTGACCAACCCGATGGTCAGCAGGTCGAGGTCGGCAATGCTGATACCGAGCTGTACACAGGTAAGTAGGTAATCATCCGTATATTGACATTTTATAAAAGCCATCTGATACTGTTTCTGGCTGTCTGCCAAATTCTATATCAGATGGCTTAGTATTATTTTTTAGTTTAGTACGGCAGTATTCCGGAAGATCTTCTGACCATGGAAGCAGTTTCTTTAACTCTTCCTCTTTAGGAAAAGCTCCCATTTTTCTGAGTTCATCCAATATATAAGTCAGATATGCGTATGGTTTCAGATGGTTCAGAAGTGCCGTTTCTGTAATGCTGTAAACAAGGGCACTGGCACCAGCTCCCCGTACACTTTTGGCAAACAGCCAGTTGCGGCGTCCCACTGCAAAGTTTTTCAATGCACGTTCTGCACTGTTGTTGTCTATACTGAGATGGCCATCTTCCAGATAGCGTTTCTGATATGCTTCCTGATTAAGCGTATACAAAATGGCATCACCAATAAGGGAAGACCTGTCTACAGAATCTTCCATCGTATGCAGCCATTCAAACAGGGCATCCATAACTGGACGGGACTGTTTCTGGCGCTCCTCATATTTTTCTTCCGGTGCTTTATTGTGGATCATTTCCTCGATCTTATAGAGGATCCCGATCCTTGACATCGCCTGATATGCAATGGTCTCTTTCAGCTGTTCTTTTGTAAAGTCTTTTTTTAATGCTGTGAGGGCTGCATCAAAACGTCGTCTTGCATGGGTAAGGCACCCGCTTACTATGATACCTTCTCCTAAACTGTGATAAGCCTGATATCCATCACAGGTCAGATACCCATGAAACCTGTCCCCTAAAAAGTTTACAGGATGATATCCCGCACGGGTCCTTTCATAATCGAAGAGTACCATCTGCGGGGAACCACTGAATTCATCCGTGAGATATACCCACATCCAGTTCTGGGTCGTCCCTTTCTGATCCGGTTCTCCGAGTACCTGGATCCGGCTTTCGTCACAATGGATATATCTGCTTTCCAGAAGTTCCTCTTTCATCAGCTGATACAGCGGTTTCAGGTATCTGTCTGCACAGTTTATGATCCAGTTCGCCATAGTCTTTGTGGAGAGATCGAGATCATATCTGGCAAACTCTCTTTCCTGACGTGCCAGAGAGGAGGAGGCACACCATTTTGCTTTGTATGCTTCTATTCTTTTGTTCTCAGCAATCGGATATTGTATCGGGGTTTCCGCTGATAATGCTTCGCTTCGTACTTCCAGTGGCGTTTTGCAATGGAATCTTTCCTGCAGTCTTTCTTCGGCATAAAACTTTATATATTTGTCGATTGCCGAACGTAAAGATATCTCGTCGGTTATCTTATACATACAATACATCTCTGATTTGATAATCCCCCACAATCCTTCAGTAGGACCATTATCAATGCAGTGTCCAACACGGGACATAGACTGTTCCATGCCTTGTTCTCGAAGCCTTTTCTGAAATATTCTGCTCGTGTACTGAAAACCTCTGTCAGAATGAAAAATCGGCCTGGCATCCGGATTATCTTTGAGAGCCTTATCGTATGTGTCAAACACGAGCTTATTGTCATTTCTTCCGCTTATGACATACGCAACTGGAAATCGATCATATAGATCAAGGATGACACTGAGATATAGTTTCCTGCCAGTCTCAGGAACCTTGAATTCCGTAACATCCGTAGCCCATTTCTCATTAGGTTTCGTTGCATTGAATTCCCTCTTCAGCTTATTTTCCGCTGTTGTCTCCGGTCTGGACGACGGGTATTTCTTCTTCTTTTTACGGATAATAGAATGAATTCCCAGCTTCCTCATGATTCTGTGAACCCTGTTCCTGCTGTAGCTGGTGTGATTGAAATGGTTGATCCAGCTTGTCATCCGCCTGTATCCCAAGATATGTCCGAACCGTTCGTCATACTCCTTTATCAGTTCTGCCAGTTTTGTGTTCTCGGATTCCTGCTCTGGAATTGTCCGGTGCAGCCATTTATAGTAAGCAGCGTGTGATATGCCCAATTGTTTGCACATCCAGTTGACACCCCATTGCTTTTTTTCGTAAAAATATTTTATTGCCTGATATTTTGATTCAAACCGTAGTTTTCCAAGCCTCACATTCTTTCGAATTCCTTCACTTTTTTTTAACAGTTCCACCACCATATCTTTTTCTTCAAGCTGGCGCTTTAGTCGCAGGTTCTCCCGGCGCAGCCATTCCAGTTCATCGACTTCATCATCCGTTTTGTGGTGCCCGCGTTTATCGGACAGTCCATCTTCCCCAACAGCATCATATTTTCTGACCCATGAGTACACCTGGCTATAAGAAACATCATATAGAGAAGCTGTTCCTTTATAATCACGGTTATGGGTAATACAGTATTCAACGATTTCCTTACGTTCAGCTAACGTTGTCTTTCTTCGTGCTTCTGCCATATAGACCTCCCTCTTGGGATCATAATCCCTAAGTTCTCTATTGGCATTATACAACGAAATCCATTTTTGTAGTGTTGCATGTGCAGGAATTCCATATCTGGCGCATAAATCGGTAACCGATCCTTCCCCGTTGATATACTTCCGAACCATTTCAATTTTAAATTCACTGGAATAGGAATGGTTAGCTGTAACAGGGCAGAGGGCTTTTATTCCCCCATTTTGATATGCCAGTATCCAGTCTCTTATAGTTCGTGTACTTTTTATAGATAAATCTACCATAATTTCAGAGACAGAACGTATTCCATTCAGATAATCCTCGACAGCAGAAATTTTTTCTTCAACCGTACACTTGGGTTTTTTTCCCATAAAAATACCTCCAACGTAGATTTTGGTTATTTACCTTGTCTACTTCAGAGGTATCATATCATTATATGGAGAGTGTTAATAATTACATCTACCTATTCGGAGGTGCGTTAGCGTCATAATTCCGGTTGCGGAAGAGACTGGAAAATGTTATTCTTATCATAGGCAGTGGAGCTTTCTTAGTTCAGTTGTTTCGTGTGGTAACTTAACAATAACGGATTATGGAAAGTAATTCCACTGCTTTTTTAATAAAAATAAAACTGCGCCACAGCCTTGGCAGGCCATCGCGCAGCGATTTTGTTCAATCTTAGTTTATCATTCCTGTTCTTATGTGTCAAGTTCTGTGCTTATCTTTTCCCACCATTTTTCCAAATTTGACTTATCCATGAACTAGTGCCTCAGAAAAGGAAATCAAACCACTTCTGACCGAATAAACCAATATAATGCTATCAACCCCCAAAATATCCTCTCACATTTCTCCCCATCTTCCGTTAAACTACATACACAAACAACTAATACGGAGATTTTTCTCCACACTACACATTATTGAATAGAGAGGATTTTCGAATGAAAAAAGCACTTATCACCGGTATCACTGGTCAGGACGGCTCTTATCTTGCGGAGTTTCTGTTAGAAAAAGGTTATGAGGTTCATGGTATCACCCGTCGCGCTTCGCTTGCAAATACAGCTCGTATCGAGCACATTATGGATAAAATCACACTGCATGACGGTGACCTTTCTGATTCGTCATCGCTGATTCGTATTATCAATATTGTCCAGCCGGATGAGATTTACAACCTGGCTGCACAGTCTCATGTACAGGTTTCTTTTGATGTTCCGGAGTATTCCGGCGATGTGGATGCTCTTGGTGTTCTTCGTATTCTGGAAGCATGCCGCATTCTTGGCCTTACCAAAAAGACAAAAGTTTACCAGGCATCTACTTCTGAACTGTATGGAAAAGTAGAAGAGGTTCCGCAGCGCGAGACAACCCCGTTCCATCCATACAGCCCGTATGCGGTTGCAAAGCAGTATGGCTTCTGGATTGTAAAAGAGTACCGCGAAGCATACGGCATGTTTGCTGTCAACGGTATTCTGTTCAACCATGAATCCGAGCGCCGCGGTGAGAACTTTGTTACCCGTAAAATCACACTGGCTGCCGGAAGAATCGCAGAAGGTATTCAGGATCATCTGGAACTTGGGAACATGGACTCCCTGCGTGACTGGGGTTATGCAAAAGATTATGTGGAGTGCATGTGGATGATTATGCAGCATGAAACACCGGAAGATTTCGTCATCGCAACCGGCGAGCAGCATACCGTACGTGATTTCACTGAAAAAGCATTCGCTGCAAACGGCATTACCATCCGCTGGGAAGGCACCGGTCTGGAAGAAAAAGGCTACGATGCAGAAACCGGCAAAATGCTGGTATGTGTCAATCCGGAATGGTTCCGTCCGACCGACGTTGATAACCTCTGGGGCGATCCGACCAAGGCCAAAACCGTTCTTGGATGGAATCCGCAGAAAACAACGTATGCTGAATTAGTAGAAATTATGGCAAAGCATGACCGTCAGCTTGCAAAACAGGAAAAAGCCATGAAAGCCGCACTTTAATTTAGGAGATGCAAATATCATGATGGAAAAAAATGCAAAAATTTATGTAGCCGGACACCGTGGAATGGTTGGTTCCGCGATTGTAAGAGAACTGAAACGCCAGGGTTATGAAAATATCATTACCCGTACCCACAAAGAACTGGATCTCTGCCGTCAGGATGCTGTCGAGGCATTTTTCGCAGAGGAAAAACCGGAATATGTCTTCCTCGCTGCTGCAAAAGTAGGCGGCATCGTTGCAAACCAGGAAGCACTGGCAGATTTCATGTATGATAACATGACACTGGAAATGAATGTCATCCACTCTGCGTGGAAAAACGGCTGTAAAAAACTGGAGTTTCTTGGATCCTCCTGCATTTACCCGCGTATGGCACCGCAGCCAATGAAGGAAAGCTGTCTGCTGACTTCTGAACTGGAAAAAACAAACGAGGCTTATGCACTTGCAAAAATCTCCGGCTTAAAATACTGTGAGTTTCTGAACCGTCAGTACGGAACTGATTATATTTCCGTTATGCCAACCAATCTTTACGGACCAAACGATAACTATCATCCAACCCACAGCCACGTACTTCCTGCACTGATCCGCCGCTTCCATGAAGCAAAGGTTAACAATCTGCCGGAAGTTACCTGCTGGGGCGACGGCTCTCCGCTGCGTGAGTTCCTGTATGTCGATGACCTTGCAAATCTCTGTGTCTTCCTGATGAACAACTATTCCGGAAATGAGACCGTAAACGCCGGAACCGGAAAAGAACTGACCATCAAAGAGCTGACAGAGCTTGTTGCAAAAGTAATCGGTTATAATGGAAAAATCAATTGGGACAGCACAAAGCCAAATGGTACTCCAAGAAAACTGCTCGACGTATCCAAAGCAACCGCTCTTGGCTGGACCTACAAAACCGAGCTGGAAGACGGCATCCGTCTCTCCTACGAGGATTTCCTGAACAACCCGATGCGTGCAGAAAGATAACGGAGAAACTTTATGAATATCGTTTTATTATCCGGCGGCTCCGGCCAGCGCCTGTGGCCGCTTTCCAATGATATCCGTTCCAAGCAGTTTATCAAAATTTTCCATACGGCAGATGGTGAACTGGAATCCATGGTACAGCGCGTTTACCGTCAGATCCGTACGATCGACAAGGATGCAACGGTAACCATCGCGACCTCAAAATCACAGGTTTCCGCCATCCACAATCAGTTAGGGGAAGATGTCGGCATCAGCGTTGAGCCTTGCCGCCGTGATACATTCCCGGCCATTGCGCTTGCCGCAGCCTATCTGAAGGATGTAAAGGGAATTTCCGAGGACGAACCTGTCGTTGTCTGCCCGGTTGACCCTTATGTGGAAATTGATTATTTTGATGCCTTAAAAGACCTCGATGCCCAGGCTGCTTCCAGCAATGCCAACCTGGTTCTGATGGGTATTGAACCGACCTATCCAAGCGAAAAATACGGATACATTATTCCAGACACCCCGGCTCCTGTCAGCACGGTGTCGATGTTCAAAGAGAAACCGACCAAAGAAATTGCAGAACAGTATATTTCCCAGGGTGCTCTTTGGAACGGCGGTGTTTTTGCTTTCCGTCTTGGTTATGTTCTGGATCGCGCTCATGCATTAATTGATTTTGAAAACTACGAAGATCTTTTCAGCAAATATGAAACGTTAGACAAAATCAGTTTTGATTACGCAGTGGTAGAACACGAGGACCGTATCGAAGTGATGCGTTTCTCCGGCATGTGGAAAGACCTTGGAACCTGGAATACTCTGACTGAGGCCATGGACAGCCACAATGTCGGCGAAGCACTGTTTAACGAAACCTGCAGAAATGTGCATGTAGTCAACGAGCTGAATCTTCCCGTACTCTGTATGGGGCTGAAAGATATTGTGGTTTCCGCAAGTCCGGACGGCATCTTGGTTTCCGATAAAGAGCAGTCCAGTTACATCAAGCCCTTTGTCAATACACTAAATCACCGCGTTATGTTTGCAGAAAAATCCTGGGGCAGTTTCCGCATTCTGGATATCGAAAAAGAAAGCCTTACGATTAAAGTAACTTTAAATCCGGGTCATCAGATGAACTACCACAGTCATGATTTCCGGAATGAAGTCTGGAACGTTATTTCCGGCACAGGACGTGCCGTGATCGACGGCGTTGTTTACAATGTTCACGCCGGTGACACCCTGCAGATGAATGCAGGCAGCAAACACACCATTTTTGCTGATACGGAACTGCAGATCATTGAAGTCCAATTCGGAAAAGACATCAATGTACACGATAAACATAAATACGATCTGCCGTCCCTTTTCTAAATTGTAATGAAAAACCGCAAACCATTTTCTGCCCGATCTGCTGAAAATAATTTGCGGTTTTCTGTTTTACCATTTTTTCCGGTATTCTCCCGGACTCATTCCTTCTATTTTTCGAAAACGGCGCGCCAGATAATTTGCATCATTCATTCCGATTGCGGCACTGATTTCATCCACCGTCATATCAGTAAATCGAAGCAGATTTTTCGCCTGCGTAATCCGTCTCGTTTCCAGATAAGAAATGATTGTCACACCATATGTTTCTTTAAATATCTTCGTCAGATAATATTTATTAATATAAAACTTCTGTGACAGCAGTTCCAGTGTAATATGTTCCTTATAATTTTCATCCAGATAACTTTTCACCTTTTCCATACTCATCCGTTTTCTGGCATGCGCAGCGCGTCCCTGTTCTGGATGCCAGGAATTCTTCATCAGAATCCAAAGCAGGCGGTTTAAAATCTCATTGATTTTCATATCCCGCACATAACTGTCCGATCCTGCCGCAGAATACAGGTCTGTCATAACTTCTACCAATTCTTCCATTTCCTTGGGATGAAAAACCGGCTGTCCGCCGCGCTCCTGATACTTTTTGTAAATATCAGGCATGGTATGGCCGAAAAAATGACACCACTGCAAGGTCCACAGATCTGCCGATGTCGCATGGGAATACGGTTTTCTGCAGTCAATGAAAACACAGTCTCCGGAATGCAGTGCATACGTTTTCCCATTGTAATTCAGCTCTCCTGACCCCGATGTTACCGAAAAGAACAGATACGAAGCCAGATGCTCTCGATGAGACGTATGCGCCGCCAGTGCATGGAGCGAACCTGTTTCCTGTAAATACAGAAGTGAAGTTCTGGCAAATTCCGACGGTGTATATAAAATACGCTGCGACGACACCGAATGGGACGACGAAGCAAAATATTCCATTCCTATCTTACCACACCTTTTTTCAGAATCATATTGGCATACTGTGCCGTCTCACCCGTTGCCACAACACAATAGGCTTCTTTTGCACGCTCATAGTAGGCAAAGCGTTCCATCGTATGTACTTTTGCTTCCGGTTCGTATCGATTCAGAACCGCTTTATACTCATCCCAGATCGGCGTCTGAACCGGATCTCCCGGCACCACTTCCATCAGTACAAAATGATCCTCATCGTACTGATCCAGCGGGAACAGCTGCAAAACAGCATCCAGCAGCTCCACTGCACCGATTCCGTCTGCACGTACAATTCGTTTTCCTGTACTGACCGTTGGAAAATTCGCATCGGCAAATACAATCTCATCTCCATGTCCCATTTCATCCAGTACTTTTAACAGTTCCGGTGATAATAACGGTGATATTCCTTTTAACATCTTTTTCCTCCTTCTACGCCAGTGAACAGCTCCATACATCTACACCGCTATCCTGGAAAACTTCGCGCAGCCGTTTCCGCACATCTTCCTGCGTTACGCCCTTTTTCAGCACTACCTGAAGGAAACCGCCTCCGCCGGCACCGCAGATCATCTTTCCATCGATCAGATCTTCCACGGAATGGAAAATCATGTCAATACATGTATTGGTACAGCCCGCATCGAGCTTCTTTGATAATTCCCAGTGCTGATTCAAAAGCTCTGCAAATCCATCGATATTTCCTTTTTCCAGTTCAAACCGCATCAGAACCGCTGTCTGCTGGATCTCATATAAGACATCCACCGCATCCTCGATTCCTCCGACGTATCTTCCAACGACATCCCGCAGCAGATTTCTTGCCAGTCTGCGCTGCCCGGAATAGATCAGGCAGAAACGCTCATCGAGTTCTTTTCTTGTTTTTTCACTGATTTTGCACGGCACACACGTAATTCTCTGCCGGATCGCCGGTTCACTCGAAACCATCTTGATTCCAGGTGCCAGACCTCCGACCTGATCCTGCCAGCCGCCGCCAGTCGACATAATCTGTTCCATACAGAGAACACGGTCATACAGCTCTTCGTCCGTTACCTCTTTTCCCAGCATCTCATATAATGCTTTTACGCAGGCGCCCGCCAGAATTGAGGATGTTCCAAGGCCGGAACCGCGTGGAATATTAATCACCTGTGTAGAAAGATACAGACCGCTTCCCAGATTTTTCGTAATCTCCTGCACCGAAACCGGCTCTTTATATGGAATAACGCCGCATGCGATCAGGGCTGCTTTGTGCAGTGCAAATGGATCGTATGGATTGCTGGAATCCTGTAAACTGGAAATATCGGTAAAGGTCTGCTCGGCACCGCTGTCCGCACTTGCGAGAATAATCACAGGTTCATCTACTTTCTTAACCACAACTTCGATCGGGCAGTTTCCGTCCAGCATCACAGCCGCATTCAGAACGGTTCCGCCATGCTCCATGCAGTACGGCGGCGTATCGCTCCAGCCGCCTCCCCAGTTCACACGGACCGGGAGATTTACGGTCACCTGATCTTTGCCCATCTTTGCATCCGCATCATAACTAAGGCCCTTTACCGCTCCGGCAAGAATACCGCTGCTGATGGTTGCGAAGCAGGAATCCATATATTTTTCCTCAAAGCAGGACAGAACATAATAAATTCTGATTTTTCTGCTGAACTGTTCCAGCTCCGTCTCGCTTAATCTCTGTGCTTCTTTCAGGAGTTCTGCCTTGATCCGTTCCGAAATGCCATCCCGCATTTCTTCTACCAGTCTGGTCAGGTTTTCCTTCCTGTCGATCGCCTCCAGAATCTCTTCCAGTTCTACTTTATCCGATACCTTTTCCTGCCACGGTAACAGTGCGGAAAGATCTGCTTGGTTAAAACTGTCTTTCAGTGAAATTCCATCTTCCCAAATCGGAAAACCTTCTTTCCAGGCCTCCAGTGTCTGATGTACCGCTTCTTCCATTGACGCACACACCGGATAAATCGGCGCTTCCCAAAGCGGCACCGGTAATTCTTTTCCAAACAAAGATGCTTCCTTCGGATTGTCAGAAACACCGTACATACGGACAACAAATTTTCCATTCAGCAGTTTCAGGCCATGCAGAACGGTGTGATCCGGAATCGCCTGACCATCTAATGTCACGCCGGAAATCACACATTCTTCTCCTATCTGTGATTTATGACGAATCATGCTGTCTTCCAGATAACTTCCGACACCAATCTCCGCTGCCGGACTCACATAACTATTTGATACAGCAAAGTTCTGTTCTGCACGATTCGTATGAATATGCGACGACCATCCCAGATAACAGAACTCCTCCATTCGTTCTGTCATAAGTTCCCGCAGTTCTTTTGTCGTACCAAAGTGAATAAATGCAGCAGGTGACATTCGGATCAGCTTCATCTGGTACGGATGCAGTACACTCCACAGTTCGGTCCGGCACTGCTCCAGTTCCGGTGTAAAATCTCCTTCCGGTGTTTCCTTATAATATTGCTCGAGTGTAGAATCCGACGCCAGCGGGTAGAGGAAATCGGCGTAAAAGGAAAGCCGGGTACGCTCATTTACATAAGCCGCAAATTTTTCCTTCGTATCTACCAGCTGATACAGTGCCTGCAGCATTTCGCTGTCAAAGATTACGGCTCCGGTATCAATATCTACATTCCCCTGATCATCCGAAGCCCCAAGGCTCTGCAGCTGCTCCACTGTTTTTTTATGCAGGAAACCACCTACATTTCCTTCCCCGTCTACGCGGTAAACGCCATGATTTTTTCCAATTTCCGCTGGCTCTTTAATGGAAAGTGCCGCAGCACCTTTTCCATAAAAATCAATCTGCAGCGGATTGAACAGCAGCAGTACATCTCCCGAGCATACCAGCATTCCTGCATTCATTCGTGCAGCAACACCGCTCATGGAAATCATAAATTCATCAAACAGGGTAGAACGTTTTCCATTCGGCAGAACACGCGGTACCGGTGAAAATAACTTTCCGCAGGCAGAATACTGCGGCACCCGCTTACTGTCACCGCCGGAATGGATCACCAGAATCCGCTGCTTTTCGAATGAACCTGCATTCTCATGAACGTAACGCAAAACATTCAGTGTAGCGCCGCCGCTTCCTACCCGTTTTCCGTCTGGATCCGGAAGCACTGCATAATGCGTCGATGCCGGAAGCATATTATGATCCAGACGATACTGAATCTGTGTACGGTATGATGCAGCCTGTTCCTCATTGGAAGCTGTAAGAATCACGTAATCCCATAATGGCAGCTTCGGTGCTTCCAGAAGCGCGGTATACTGGTTTGTGCAGTCGATGTAGGACTGCTGTAAAAATAGAGTTTTGTGTGACATGTCTTTTCTTTGTTCCTTACTTTATCATTGTAATATTAATTTCTGTCCCTCTCCAGGGCACGTTGTTTTCAAAATATATGTTGAAACACTTGTAATTTAGTATATCATAGATTCCGTCAAAAATCTTCCTTTTCTTATTACATTTATTATTTAACGCCTGTATTTTTGCGTGAAGTAATTATCTGACAAAAGATTTTCAAAAGTAAGCGCAAAATATTGCTACGTTACTCATGAATTACGCTTGCACCAAAATGATAGATGCAAGCGTTTTACTCTATTTTAGTTTTGACAGTTCGTTTTCGCAGTCTCGCTCCATGGGGCAAGCTGTTCCAACTGTTCATCTGACATTTTATCGTCTGGCCGCTGTGATAAGAGATATGTCAGATATTTATAGGTATTCAGATCATTCGCTTTTGCCATCTCGACCATTGTATACACAATAGCACTGGAGGCAGCTCCTTTCGGACTGGCACTGAACAGCCAGTTCTTCCGGCCGACAGTGAATGGCCTGATTGCATTCTCGCTAAGATTATTGGACAAACTGCAATGACCGTCTTCCAGATAAGTCATCAGGGTGCCTTTCCGATTTTGGGCATAGTTTACCGCTTTCGCCAAACGGGTTCCTTTGTTTGGGCGCCGTTGATCCAGCCAATTCCAGAATGCCTCCAGTATTGGCTTCTCCTTTTCAAGACGAAATTGTTTTCTCTGCTCCGCAGTGTGATTTTTTGCTTTTGAGTACCGCTCACAATCAAACAGCTTGGAACAGAACTGTACTCCCTGCACTGCCGGAAGGCTGTAATCATACTCTTTCCCTTTCGGTATGGCATCTGTGAAGTAACGTCTCACATGTGCCCAGCAAGAGCAGCGTTTGATGTCCGGCAGATTATTATAACCCTGGTATCCATCCGTCTCCAGATATCCGCTGAACCCCTGTAGGAAAGATGCTGCATGGAACTTTGCCCTTGTCTCTGTGTAATGGTAGAGCAGGATCGGCGGAAGTCCATCTTCTCCACTGCGGAAGAGCCACATCCAGGAATCCGTTTCAGGATTACGCTCCGGCTCATTCAGTACCTGAACCCGGGTTTCATCTGCCATCAGATATTTACGCATCCGTAACTGACGGTGAAAATAATCATAAACATGACGGAGATAATTCTCGGCACAGTAAATGATCCAGTTAGCAAGCGTAGCCCGGCTTAATGGGACACCCAGTTGCTTCCAGTCCTCTTCCTGCCTGTTTAACGGCAGACCATTCTGGTACTTCTGGTGCATTGCCCATCCGACAACGGATTCCGATGCATAACTTTCCAGGATCAATGCTTCCTGAACAGGGGCTTTGACAAATGTCTGATCATCCGGATGTTCCTCTGATATGGCACACTCCGGGCATTTATAGGTTTCACGATAGATATTTACTACTTTTCCCTTGGCAGGGGTAAAACGAAATTCATGGCGGACGAATTCTTTCCCAATACATTCCATCTGCGTTCCGCAGGTTGGACAGTTTCGCTCCTCCTCCGGAAGAGAAATGATCTCGTCGCAGGAAGGAACATTTTTAAAGAGATCAGCATGTGTCCGTCTTGCTTTTCTCTTATGTTCCGGAACAGTGATGTCATCAGGAAGTTCCTGTTCCCATGTCGGATCTGCTTCCTGCTCGGCTTCATCAAAAAGATTCAACTGGCCATCGATATCTTTCCGTTTTTCACTGGAAGTACCAAAAAGTTTCTTCGTGAGATATTCAATCTGCTGACGAAGGTTTTCTTTTTCCAGCCGGTCTGCTTCCAATGTTTTTTGTAAAGACTGGATCAGTTCTGTCTGTGTGGAAATCGTCTTATTCAGTTGGTTGATCATGTCCTTGTACGCAAGGATTTTTGAATCTTTTGAATTGCCAGCCATATGTTTTCTGCTCCTTTTTCACTGCTCTTATTATACCATAAAAAGCAATGAAAAAGAAGCAGAAAACCCAGCATTTACAAGGGATTTCAGACATGATACAGGGTGAGAAGCCCCTCCGTTTCTGTTGGTTGGCATAGATGTTTTACGCGATCATTCCGTAGGTTTGAATGCCTTGGGTTGTTCGATTTCAAGCCCGGACATGAGCCAGTCGAATTGCTGCCAGGTCAATTGTTTTACTTCCAGCTGATTTCTGGGCCAGCGAAACCTGCCCTGAACTTCCATACGTTTATACAGCAGCACAAATCCGTCAGATTCCCAGAGCAAAGCTTTGATCCTGTCACAACGTTTTCCACAGAAAAGATACAGGGCACTTCGCCTTGGATCCATATGGAGTTGATCCTCTACAATAGCACACAGCCCGTCAATGGATTTCCGCATATCCGTTCTGCCTGTTACGATATAGATTTCATCGGCGGCTGTGATATCCCCTAACATTCCAGCTCCTTCACAATTCGAAGCGTTTGAGCCAGAAGCTGAGGATCTGTTCCATTTGGTATTGTTAGATGAAAGCTGCCTACAGACAGCTTCATTGACTCTGCTACAGAAAAGTTATTCCTTTCCGTAGCTGCCGGAATTACATTTAATGGCTGTTCATAAGGAATCGGGTCAGTATCATGAAACTCCACTCTGACAACTTCCTGGCTTTCTGGTGCGCGATAGGTGCGTCCAGTTGACGCCGGCAAATCCACACAACCTTTCTGACGCAGTCTTTTTACCCAGTTGTAAAAAGTTCCTGGCTTGATATCATGTTCCACACACCATTGATGATCTGTCAATCCACTTTGACGGCATTCCATGATGAGACGGTATTGTTCTTCGGCAGGTATTCTTTTGCTTCTCATGAGCACACCTCCATAACTTGAATAGAGTAAAATACTCGCACCTATCATTTCTAGCAAGAAAAGATGAAGTAAAATGCTTGCATTCTCTATTGATTATTATGGGATATTTTTTAGGGCAACACAATCCGTCGAATTATTTTGCACTTACTAAAGAAATGTCAGAAAAAAGATGTTATTCTAATCTTCACAGAGAACGGATCAGCTACAGTGAAAAAGCTTTTGCTTGGGTTTGTCAGTTCGCATTTCTTGTCAAAAGACATCGGATCACAGTTCAGTACATCCATATAAAACTCTTTTCGTAGGATGCTTTGTCTGAATTCATCTGCAATCTCCGTCATAATAAAAATATCTCCATCATTTCAAAAGAGAATGCTGGAGATATTTCGCCTTGCTTATTCTTGTAGTAACCAATCGGCTATATCGTAAATTACGATTCCTTCATAGCTATATTGGGGATGTTTGGTTCTAGCAATAATCATTTTCGGATAAGCATCTCGAATCTGAAGCCGAGGAAAGCATTCTCTCTCAAATGTTTACTGCCCGGAAATGTTGTCGCTGATTTGAATATAAAACTTCTCGTTGCTTCTCTGCGCAACAAAGTCGATTTCCTTTTGATAGAGCTTGCCGACATAAACATTATATGAAAATAGATCATACGCTCTGTTTTTTGCAATATTTTATCTTGCGAATTTATCATTGTAACGAATATGCATATCTTCCCAATCCATGAACAATACATAAAATACTTTCCCGTATTGCGGACTCTCTACAATTCTTCCATGATCAAGAACAGAAAAATAAGTTCCGTCAGCTTTTCGAAGATGAAAGTGAATATAGTCATTTTCATTGACGTTGTCAATCTGTTCCCAGATACTCGATTCTATCTGTTGCTGTTCAGCTTCACGAATCAAGTTGCGAAAACTTTTCTCAGTAAGTCTGAACAGTTCATCTATATTTTTATATCCGGACATATGAAGAAATTCATCATTTGCAAAAAATAGTTCATCATCTTCTTTGTCAGCTCTGTATATGATGAATGCACCTGGAAGATGTTCAGAGATATCCTTGAATGCGAATCCAAGTTGTTTGCGGGCACCTGACCGAAGTCCTTCTCTGTAGACCATACATCCATTTTTTCCATGAAGTTTTATTTCATAAAGAGCGGCATCTGCGAAGCGCATGAGCTGTGAACGATTGGATGCAAATGTTGGATATTCTGCATATCCTAGAGAAATATAAAATGCATGTTCCTTACCACGGTATGAGAATGATTTAGGAAGTTTGGTGAATTTCTGCAGCTGTATAGCTGCTTCTGCAAAGGTACAATTTGGTAAAAGAATGCAGAATTCGTCACCACCATTTCTTCCAAGTAATGCATCGGATAGACTTTTGTTTCCGGCATTAAAAATTCCATCGACATCCGTTTCTGCACACGGTATAATAGGTATCATGTAAAGAAAAAGGAGGTTGTTTTCTTATGTTATCCTGCACCTACGAAGTAGTCGCCATCGATGGTGATTACGCGCATTTACGCCGCAATGACATCGAACCGGAGGACAATGAAATGAAACTGGTTGCCCGCGCACTGCTGCCGCCGGAAATTATGGAGGGCAGTATTTTGAAATACGAGATGCTGCAGTATGAAATCATTGGCTGATGCTGTTTTTCCGGCCGAGGTGTTTTCTCTCCCGCTCTTTCATGGCATCTCGGAAACCGGGCGGACGGCTCTTGTTTCGAGCGGGTGGCTGCGGACGTGTTCGTTTGAGAAAAACCAGACCATTTATCACATGGGTGACCGCGTGTCCGAACTGGGGATTGTGCTGTCCGGCAGCGTTTTCGTGGAGAATACGGATCTCTGGGGCAACCGCAGTATCTTAAGCAAGATCACCCCCGGCCAGGTATTTGCCGAAACGTATGCCTTCTGTCGGGAGCCGATGATGGTGAATGTCACGGCAGCCGAAGCCTCGACGGTTCTCTTTTTCAATCTTCGAAACCTCGACCAGACCGCCGATGGTGATGATGCATGGCTGTCCCAGCTTCGCAGTAACATGCTCCGCATCTCCATGCAGAAAAATCTTACCCTCTCCAACCGCATTTTCTGCACTACACCAAAGACGATCCGCGAGCGCGTGCTGGTCTACCTCGCCGCGCAGTCTGCCAAAACCGGCGCCGACACCTTTACGATCCCCTTCGACCGCCAGGGCCTCGCCGACTACCTGAACCTCGACCGGAGCGCCCTCTCCAAAGAACTCGGAAAAATGCAGAAAGAGGGAATCCTCGAATTTCATAAAAACAAATTTACGCTGCGTCATCCGTCTCTCTAGGCGGTACCGCAGCGTAAATTTTTTACCGTTTCATCGTTTCAAATGCTTATTTTTCATAAACGAATATACACAAAAAGTATTTTCCGTGGTTATAACCACATACTTTTCCTGTTATATCCGATATTCTGTACGTGTAAATTATGAAACTCCGCGCAGATCTGTTTTTCCCTCTGCGCTTAACCCCTCGGAAATACCCTACAGGAGGAACTATTTTTATGGAACAGAATATGTTTTGCTACCAGTGTCAGGAAACTGCCGGCTGCTCCGGCTGTACAAAATCCGGTGTCTGTGGAAAGCGCCCGGAGACAGCGGCGCTGCAGGATCTGCTGATCTGGACGACGAAAGGACTTTCCGCCGTGACGACACAGCTCCGCCGCGAAGGAAAAACCGTCGATGCCAGCGTCAATCATCTCATCACCGAAAACCTGTTTACGACCATCACAAACGTGAACTTTGATGATGATACGATCCGCGCACGAATTGAGGCAACGCTTGAGACCAAAGCGCTTCTCGCTCAGCTTGCCGACTGCTCCGCTCTGCCGGAAGCCGCCCTCTGGAACGGCACAACCGATGAGTTTGCCGCAAAAGCAGTAACCGTCGGCGTACTTTCCACGGAAAATGAGGACATCCGCTCTTTACGCGAGCTCATCACCTACGGTCTGAAAGGACTTGCCGCGTACACCAGCCATGCCAATGTTCTCTTAAAAGAAAACGAGGAAATCGATGCCTTCCTGCAGCGTGCTCTCGCCGCAACGCTCGACGATTCCCTCTCTGCAGAGGAACTGACGGCTCTCGCACTCGAGACCGGCTCCTACGGCGTGCAGGGAATGGCACTGCTCGATGAGGCCAATACTTCCGCTTACGGCAATCCGGAGATCACCACCGTCGATCTCAGTGTCGGCACCCGCCCGGGTATTCTCGTCTCCGGCCATGATCTGCGCGACCTCGAGATGCTGCTCGAGCAGACCGTGAACACCGGCATCGATGTTTACACCCACTCCGAAATGCTGCCTGCACACTACTATCCGGCGTTCAAAAAATATGAACATTTTAAGGGAAATTATGGTAACGCCTGGTGGAAGCAGAAAGAAGAATTTGAAGCCTTCAACGGCCCGATTCTGATGACGACGAACTGTATCGTGCCGCCGAAGGACAGCTACAAAAACCGTATTTACACAACCGGAGCGGTTCGTTATCCGGGATGCCCGCACATCGACGGCGTCATCGGTGAGACAAAAGATTTCTCTCTGCTCATCGAACAGGCAAAGCACTGCGCACCGCCGACGGAACTCGAGCAGGGAACCATTGTCGGAGGCTTCGCCCATGCACAGGTACTCGCCCTGGCAGATCAGATCGTCGATGCCGTGAAATCCGGCGCGATCAAAAAATTCGTTGTCATGGCTGGATGTGACGGCCGTGCAAAGAGCCGCAGCTATTACTCTGATTTTGCACAGGCACTGCCGAAAGACACCGTGATTCTGACCGCCGGCTGTGCAAAATACAAATACAACAAGCTGAACCTCGGCGACATCAACGGCATTCCGCGCGTCCTCGATGCCGGCCAGTGCAATGATTCCTACTCTCTTGCCGTGATTGCACTGAAATTAAAGGAGGTCTTCGGCCTCGACGATATCAACGATCTGCCGATCATCTACAATATTTCCTGGTACGAGCAGAAAGCTGTGATTGTTCTTCTGGCACTGCTGTCGCTCGGTGTCAAGAACATCCACCTCGGCCCGACACTTCCGGCATTTTTAAGCCCGAATGTTGCAGCTCTTCTCGTTGAAAACTTCGGCATCGCCGGAATCGATACCGTTGAAAACGATATGGAATTGTTTTTCGGGAAATAAAGAAAACCCCTTGCTTTCTTTCATTTTTCCACGTATACTGTATATGTTCAGACAAAAATATCTTTGAATTTGGGCATATCAGAAAACGGACCTCAGATTCCATTTCTATACACGCCCGACACCGATGAGTCATCTCATCTTAATCACACATTTTTAGAACGTGCCTGGGAATTTTTTCAGACACGTTCTCATTCTATCACGGAGATTTATAAACTATGAGCATCATGAAAAATATCAATAAAGCCAAGGTTATGGTCTTAAAAGATCAGGTTTCCTACCAGGAAGGCCAGATCGTCAGCAAAACACTGGTACAGAATGAATCCGTCAGCATCACCTTATTTGCCTTCGACAAAGGCGAAGAAATCAGCACCCACGAGTCCGGCGGCGACGCCTTCGTCACCTGCCTCGACGGAACCGGTGAAATCACCATCGACGGCGTAAAATACGAACTCCACGAAGGCGAATCCATCGTCATGCCGGCAAAACATCCGCATGCAGTGTATGGCAAAGAGCAGTATAAGATGCTTCTGGTAGTGGTATTCTAACGTATCCTTTTTGAACCAATTATTGATATGCCTGACAAAATAAGGCAGCATGCCTCAGGATTTCCTGTGATATGCTGCCTTGCCTTTTTATTCATTTACGCCTTTTCTATCAGGCATTCATTCTTTTTGGTCTTTTTATCATAATTAATTCCAACCAGTAGAATATCTCCAATATACGGTTCCAATGATGCAATGTACTTTTTCTCTTTGATCTGATCCGTCTCCACCCACAGATGGGCTATGAGCTCCTCAGCAAATGGGATTCCACAAGACCATACGCCGAGGCGGCGCTCTACCACCATCTCTGGTACGACGAAAAAGGCGGCTATCCGCGCGAGTATACCCATAAAGGCAACGACAACGCCATTCTCTACCAGATCCTCACCTGCGCCGATTGTCTCGGTGCGGCAACCGATTCCGTCGGGCGGCTGATCACCGCGGAACGCGAACAGTTATACCGCGAAGTCTTCGGTAAAAACGTGGAGCTGGTTCTATAACTTTGGTTTCTGTTTATGACATTAATTCGTATATCCGTATATTGTAGTTCTTTTCAAGGTTCTGTCCGTCTCGCGTGGACACATTGTAGAATGCACAAATTTCATTCAGCTCACATGTTCATTTCGTTAATTTGTTAATGAACGTGTTTTTTCAATTTTATGTTTTGTGTTAATTTATGTTCATTTATTATTCATCATTTTGTGAACATTAAGTTGACATCATCAAAAGAAAATAGTTTACATTTTGGAAAAAATATACTAAAATAACAGAAACGGTCAAATCTCCGCCAAAAAACGGCGGAGATTTTTCTGGAAAGAAGGGCGAAAAACGTGTTGGAAAGACGATCGAAAAATTTCGAAGGAAATGCGTAGAAAATCCGCCCGAAAAGTTGAAAAACCAAGCATAAATCACAGGGAGGAACTCATACTATGAAAGAAATCATCCAGGGCTTCTACCAGAAGAAACATTTCTGGACCCGCCTGATTCTGGTCATCGCTGCCGTCATCCTGATGGGCTTTGCGCTCTCATGGCTGCTTCTCGTCGATCTCGGCACCGATCCATGTACCTTGTTAAACCAGACCATCTCCACCCGCCTCGGCATCAGCATCGGAAACTGGCAGGCGCTCTTCAATACCGTCCTGCTCATCTTCGTTATCATTTTCGGCGGCAGAAACTTAGGCTTCGGAACCCTCGCAAACATGTTTCTCGTGGGATATTCCATCGACTTTTTCTCCTGGATCTGGGCGAAAGTCCTTCCGGCAGACCTCTTCACCTCGATGGGTGTGCGAATCGCTGTGCTGATCCCGGCGCTGGTCCTGTTTATCCTTGCCGCATCCTTCTATATGGATGTTGATATGGGAACTGCACCGTACGACGCAGTATCCTTCATTATCTCCACCCACCTGCCGAACGTTTCGTTCCGTGTGATCCGCATCGTCTACGACTTCGTTGTCACCGCGATCGCCGTTCTGCTCGGCGGAAAACTCGGCATTGTCACCGTGCTGATGGTTATTACCCTCGGTCCGGTCATTGAATGGCTGGGAAATATCATGAAACAGCATCTGAATATTTTTGATGACTGAAATCATTGCTTTTCCGCGCTTTCTATACTACAATAGAACTACCAGATGATCTTTTTTCTAAAAGAAAAGCCTGCCTCCGGGACTCACATCTCTGTGGCAGGCTTTTCTTCCCTAAAAATAGCCGAAAAAAGACTCAAAAAGCAGAAAATCATTTATATTAAGGAGGTTTTTCCTATGAGCAACACCCCAAACCCTGTTTACGAAAAACTGATGAAATGCTACGAGAGCTTCCGCTCCCAGATCGATTTCCAGCCGGAAGTCGCACTGATTCTCGGTTCCGGCCTCGGTGATTTTGCGAATGATATCCGCGTTACCGCAACCCTCGATTACCACGATATCGAAGGCTTTCCGGTTTCCACTGTTCCGGGCCACGCGGGCCGTTTTATCTTCGGCTACGTCGGCGATGTGCCGGTTGTCTGCATGCAGGGCCGCGTTCATTATTATGAAGGCTATCCAATGACCGACGTCGTTCTCCCGCCCCGCCTCATGAAGCTGATGGGCGCAAAAGCACTGTTCTTAACCAACGCCGCCGGCGGCATCAAACAGGGCACAAAGCCAGGCTCTCTGATGCTGTTAAACGGCCAGATCGCCTGCTTCGTTCCATCTCCGCTTATCGGACCGAACATCGACGAGCTCGGCACCCGTTTCCCGGATATGAGCCAGATCTACGACCTTGAATTCCAGAAAATCGCACGGAAAGCCGCAGCCAGCCTTGATATCGACCTGATGGAAGGCGTTTATCTGCAGCTCACCGGCCCGCAGTACGAGTCCCCGCAGGAAATCGCCATGTGCCGCACCCTCGGCGCAGACGCGGTCGGCATGAGCACCGCCTGTGAAGCCATCGCTGCACGCCATATGGGCATGCGCGTCATCGGTATTTCCTGCATTACCAATCTTGCCGCCGGCATCTCCCCGCAGCCTCTGTGCCATGCGGAAGTTCAGGAGGCAGCTGACATGGTTGCACCGCAGTTCAAAAAACTCGTTGCCGCAACGATTCAGGGCATCGCAAAGACACTGTAAACAGCACGTAAAATAAAGGAGAGATCTTTTTTGAATACACGTTTTTACAACGCCAAAATTCTCGTACTCGACGCTGAAAACCATTTTTCCATCGCCGAAGACGAACTTCATGTCACCGGCGACACCATCACCTATATCGGACCTGGTAGAAAAGCAGATCCAGATGCCGCAGAGACCACTGTCTTCGACCGCGAAATTGACGCCCGCGGCAATCTCCTGATCCCGGGCTTTAAAAACGCACACACGCACACCCCGATGACCTTCCTCCGCTCCTACGCGGACGATCTCCCGCTCCACGAATGGCTCGAGCGCCAGGTCTTCCCGAACGAGGCAAAGCTCGCCGGGGACGACGTTTACTGGCTCAATATCCTCGGCATCATGGAATATCTGACGAGCGGCATCACCTCCAATTTCGACATGTACATCCAGCAGAAAAACAGCATCGCTGCCACGGTCGACACTGGATTCCGCACCGTTCTTACCAGCGGTCTCAACAACTTCGTCGACAGCCCGGAAATTCTCGAAGAGATGTATAACTATGTCAACGAACTCTCCGACCGCACCTCGTATCTGCTCGGTTTCCACGCCGAATATACGACCGGCGGCCCGCTTCTTGAAGCCGTTGCCAAACTCGCCGAAAAATACCATTCCCCTGTCTGGACACACAACGCCGAAACAAAAAGCGAAGTCGAGGGCTGTAAAGAGCGCTGGGGACTCACCCCGACACAGCTGATGGAACGCTTAGGCATGTTCCAGTACGGAGGCGGCGGCTACCACTGCATCTGGATGGAGGACCGCGATTTTGAGATCTTCCGTGACCGGAAACTGACGGCCGTTACCAATCCCTCCTCAAACCTGAAGCTCGCCTCCGGCATCTGCCCGCTGAAGCGTTTTTACGATAACGGCATCAACCTCGCCATCGGCACCGACGGGCCGGCCAGTAACAACTGCCTCGATATGTTCCGCGAAATGTTCCTGACCACCGGTCTTTCCAAAGTCCGCGAGATGGATGCCGCAGGAATCCCGGCCGACGCCATTCTCTACATGGCAACCGCAGGCGGCGCGCACGCCATGCAGCTTACTGACTGCGACCGTCTCGCTGCCGGCAAAAAGGCCGATCTCGTCATGATTGACCTCCATCAGCCGAACATGCAGCCGGAGAATAATCTGATCAAAAACCTCGTTTACAGCGGCAGCAAACAGAACGTAAAGCTTACCATGGTAAACGGTCAAATCCTCTACGAAAACGGCGAATTCCATATCGGCTTTGACCCGGAAGAAATTTATGCAAGATCCAACGCCATTATCCGAAGAATTTCCGGCTCGCATGCAGATAATTAGTGGATTTCACGCAGTTTTTCCTTTGCTTGACATACTTTTTTCTTTTATATTATAATGTAGCCATACACGCAAAAACGCTGTACCTCTTGAAAGGAGAATACTATTATGAAAAAGAAAGTAGTTAGCTTACTGCTTGCAGCCGCCATGACAACTGCTGCACTCGCAGGATGCGGTTCCTCCAACGGCTCCTCTTCCTCCGACGCATCCACAGGCGCCGATTCCACCAGCGCAACTTCCGCTTCTGCTTCCACAGATGGAGAAAAAAAAGACGCCGCAGGTGAGAAAATTGCCATGATCACAGACTCCGGAGATATCACCGACGAATCCTTCAACCAGATCACCTGGGAAACTGTATGCGCCTACGGCGATGCAAACGGCGTAGAGTACGAGTACTACAAACCGGCAGAGGATACCGATGAAGAGCGTATCAACTCCATCGATCTTGCTGTTTCCGAGGGTGCTACCGTTGTTGTAATGCCAGGTTACCTGTTCGGACCTGCCATCGCTGAAGAGCAGGACACCTATCCGGATGTAACCTTCATCGCAGTCGATGTTACCGAAGGTGATATTGTAAAAAACGGCAAAGCTGTTGATCTCGGAAAGAACGTGTACATCTGCTCCTTCGAAGAAGAGCAGGCCGGCTACCTGGCTGGATACGCTGCAGTAAAAGACGGCTACACAAGCCTTGGTTTCCTCGGCGGTATCGCTGTTCCGGCCGTTATCCGTTTCGGTTACGGTTATGTACAGGGTATCAACGCTGCTGCTGAAGAAGACGGCGTAGATGTAAACGTAAAATATTACTATGGCGGCCAGTTCTACGGCGATGACTCCATCACCGCCCGTATGGAGGGCTGGTATGCAGACGGAACACAGGTTGTATTCGCCTGCGGCGGCGGTATCTGGACATCTGCTCTGGATGCAGCTGAGACACACGACGGAAAAGTTATTGGTGTAGACGTTGACCAGCGTTCCAAAATCGGCGAGCGCTGCCTGACTTCCGCTATGAAAGGTCTTCCAAGCGCCATCAACAACGCTCTGGATTCCTACTTCAGCGGAAACTTCTCTGAACTTGGCGGAACTGCTCAGCAGCTTGGACTGAAAGACGGAGATTACATCGGCCTTCCTACCGATTCCGAATCCTGGGGATTCACAACCTTCACACAGGATCAGTATGAAACTGTACTGGCTGGTATCCGCGATGGTTCCATCGAAATCTCCAGCGATACAGAAAATCAGCCGGAAGTAGGTTCTCACGTAACCGTTGATTACATCAGCTAATGTGCATACTGTTTCTGTAACAATATGCCTTTTGGGGAAGAGAATATTATTTCTCTTCCCCTTTTTTTCTGTCACACAAAATGCTATACTAGACATAATGAAAGCCCGCAGTTCTGCCCTGTTTTCCATGCCTTCGGCAGTCCTGCCAAACCACGCTTGAAAGGGAATATGTATATGGAAAATGAGTACATTATTGAGATGTTGAACATCACCAAAGAATTCCCGGGTATCAAGGCGAACGACAACATTACGTTACAGCTCAAAAAAGGAGAAATCCATGCTCTGCTTGGAGAAAACGGTGCAGGAAAATCAACCCTGATGAGTATTCTTTTTGGTCTGTATCAGCCTACCTCCGGAATCATCAAGAAGAATGGGCAGGAAGTCCATATCAACACGCCGAACGACGCCAATGATCTCAACATCGGTATGGTGCACCAGCACTTTAAGCTGGTCGAATGTTTCTCGGTTCTCGACAACATCATCCTCGGCGTAGAGCCGACCAAAGGCCTTTTCCTCGAGAAAAAGAATGCCCGTGCAAAAGTCATGGAACTGAGCGAGAAATACGGTCTGATGGTCGATCCGGACGCTCTGATCTCGGATATCACCGTCGGCATGCAGCAGCGTACCGAAATTCTGAAAATGCTCTACCGTGACAACGAAGTCCTGATCTTCGACGAGCCGACCGCGGTTCTGACGCCGCAGGAAATCGACGAGCTGATGAAGATCATGAAGAACCTCGCAAAAGAAGGAAAATCCATCCTCTTCATCACCCATAAACTCAACGAGATCATGGAAGTTGCCGACCGCTGTACGATTCTCCGCAAAGGAAAATACATCGGAACCGTCAACATCAGCGAAACTTCCAAAGAAGAGCTCTCCCGCATGATGGTCGGAAGAAACGTCAGCTTCTCCGTCAACAAAAAGCCGTCAAAACCGGGCGACACCGTTCTGAAAGTAGAGCACATAACCGTACCGAGCAAGGTGCACGGAAACAACGCCGTCAAAGATGTTTCCTTTAATGTAAGAAAAGGCGAGATTGTCTGCATCGCAGGTATCGATGGAAACGGCCAGTCCGAGTTCGTTCAGGGCCTCACGGGACTGGAAAAAGTATCCGGCGGTAAAATTCTGTTCAACGGACAGGACATCACGAAAGCTTCCATCCGCGACCGCTCCAAGATGGGCATGAGCCACATCCCGGAGGACCGCCATAAACACGGCCTCGTGCTGGATTACTCCATCGAGCAGAACATGGTGCTGCAGCGTTACTGGCAGCCGGAATTTGAATCCTTCGGCTTTATCAAATCAAAAGCCGTGCGCGAATATGCCGAGCGCCTGATCGAGCAGTACGATGTCCGCAGCGGCCAGGGTCCTGTGACCATCACCCGCAGCATGTCCGGCGGAAACCAGCAGAAAGCGATCATCGCGCGTGAGATCGACAAAGATCCTGATCTTCTCGTTGCGGTACAGCCTACCCGTGGTCTTGATGTCGGAGCCATCGAATACATTCACAGCCAGCTCGTTGCACAGCGCGACAAGGGAAAAGCCGTTCTTCTGGTTTCTCTGGAACTGGATGAGGTTATGGATGTTTCCGACCGTATTCTTGTTATGTACGAAGGAGAGCTGGTCGGCCAGCTGGATCCGAAAACCGTTTCTGTCGAAGAACTCGGTCTCTACATGGCAGGTGCAAAACGGGATCCGGTTCCCGAAGAAGTATAAAAGAGAGGTAAGAAAAGCATGAACGAAAAAACGAAAAACGCTCTTCTGTCCATTGTCGCTTCTCTTGTATGTATTGTGATCGGTCTTCTTGTGGGATTTATCATTTTATACTGCATCAACGCGGAAAACGCAGTGGATGGATTTACACGAATCATCAAAGGCGGCTTTTACTTAAAGCCGAAGGGAATCGGAAGTGAAATCGCTCAGTCCGCTCCCCTGATTATGACCGGACTTTCGGTTGCATTTGCTTTTAAAACAGGTCTGTTCAACATCGGTGCTGCCGGACAGTACACCGTCGGTGTCTTCGGCGCCCTGTATTTTGCCATCATCCTCCACATGCCATGGTATGTATGCCTTCTGGCTGCTATGGTCTGCGGAGCCATCTGGGGAGCAGTTCCTGGTATCTTCAAAGCATACTTCAACGTAAATGAAGTTATTACTTCCATCATGTTCAACTGGATTGGTCTTTATCTTGTCAATGAGCTGATGTACAACACCATCCCGGGCATGTATGATCAGAAGACCACACGTACTTACAAATTAAGCTCCGCTTCTCCAAAATCCCTGATTCCGGACTGCGGCATGAACTCCATTTTCCGTACCAGTTCCACAACGATTGCGATTTTCATTGCGATTGCCATTGCGGTCATCATCTACATCGTTCTGAACAAAACAACCTTCGGCTATGAGCTGAAAGCCTGCGGGTTCAATAAGGATGCTGCCAAATACGCCGGCATCAACGAGAAGAGAAACGTTGTTCTCTCCATGACCATCGCAGGTGCGCTTGCCGGAATCGGTGCAGGCCTCTACTTCCTCTCCGGTGCATCCGAGTGGAACCCGCAGGTATCGACAGCACTCCCGGCCATCGGATTTAATGGTATCCCGGTTGCGCTTCTTGCACTTAGCAACCCGATCGGCGTTATCTTTGCTGCTCTCTTCGTTGCTCATATTTCGGTCGGCGGTGCTTACCTGCCTACGAAATATTATCAGCCGGAGATCGCGGACCTGATCGTTGCCGTTATCATTTACCTTTGCGCATTCGTTACCCTGTTCAAGGGCATCGTTGCAAACCTGTTCAAGAGCAAAAAAGAGCAGAAAGCAAATGCCAATGCAGACAACGGAAAGGAGGAGAAGAAATAATGTTCCTTTTAATTAAATTTACCTTACTGTACGCCGTTGTTCTGATGCTCGTTGCGATGGGCGGTATGTTCTCCGAGCGAAGCGGTGTCATCAACATCGCGCTGGAAGGAATCATGGCGATCGGCGGCCTTGCCGGTGTCTTCGTCCTGGTTCTGTTCCCGGACCTCCCGGCTCCTGCACTTGTGGCACTTTCCATTCTGGCGAGCGCCGTATCCGGTATGATCTACTCTCTGCTGCTTGGCTTCTCCGCCATCACACTGAAAGCAGACCAGACGATCGGCGGAACCGCGCTGAACATGCTGGCTACTGCCATTGCCATCGTCCTGGTAAAAGCATTCAACAACGGCTCGGATGCCGGAAACGGTGCAGCTTCCGCAAAGCTGAACTACACCAACGCCGCTTTCATTTACAAGATCGGACCATTTACCGTGAACATCTTCCTGTTCATCGGCATCATCCTTCTGATCTGCAGCTACGTGTTCCTCTTCAAAACGAAATGGGGACTGCGCCTGCGTGCCTGCGGTGAGCATCCACAGGCAGCCGACTCTGTTGGTATCAACGTATACCAGTGGAGATACACCGGTGTTATCATCTCCGGTGCACTCGGCGGTATCGGCGGATTTGCCTACATCGTTCCGTCCGTTACCACCTGGAACTTCGAAGTCGGCGTAGCCGGTGCCGGATTCCTTGCCCTCGCTGTTATGATCTTCGGTCAGTGGAAACCGTTCCACATTGCCGGAGCAGCCGTATTCTTTGCGGTATTCCGTTCCCTGGCAAACATTGCGGACTCCACCGTCCTCTCCCATCTGGGACTGTCCAAGAACATTTACAACATGATGCCGTTTATCGCATCCATGATTATTCTCGCCTTCACATCCAAGAATTCCCAGGCTCCGAAAGCCGAAGGTATTCCATACGATAAGGGCGCAAGATAATATGTAACTATTCAGAGCCATGTGAAATGGAAGAAAAAATTGCGAATCATGCTTGCATGAATGAGCGGTTTTTTCTGGAATTTCATATGGCGAGCAGCCACATCGAGATGCAGCGCAGCGGAATCGAGATGTGGCTCTGAATAGTTACAATTTTTAAAGGCAGAGCCGTTAAATCCGAACTGTGTTTTTTCGGCTCTGCCTTTTCTCTATCATTCTGATTTATTTTTCATCAAAGAAAGGAAAAAATTATGCTGAACACCAAATTATTTGACCACACTATTTTAAAAGCAGACGCAACCGAAGCACAGGTTGCAAAGATCTGCGACGAGGCACTTGCACATGATTTTGCTTCTGTCTGCGTCAACCAGTACTACACCAAATTCGTTGCTGAAAAGCTCAAAGGATCTGACGTCAAAGTCTGCACCGTTGTCGGCTTCCCTCTGGGCATGTCCGATACCCGTGTAAAAGCGTTTGAGACCCGTGCAGCCATCGAAGACGGTGCACAGGAGGTTGATATGGTCATCAACGTCGGAGCCCTCAAAGACGGCAAATACGACTTCGTACGCTCCGATATCCAGACCTTAAAAGAAGTATGCGGCAAGGACATCGTTCTGAAAGTCATCATCGAGACCTGCCTTTTAACCGATGAAGAGAAAGTAAAAGCGTGCGAGCTCGCAAAAGAAGCCGGCGCTGACTTCGTAAAAACCTCCACCGGATTTTCTACCGGCGGTGCAAAAGCGGCTGATGTTGCCCTGATGAGAAAGACCGTAGGCCCGGATATGGGCGTAAAAGCTTCCGGCGGAATCCACAACGCAGACGAGGCACAGGCTATGGTAGATGCCGGCGCAAGCCGTCTCGGAACAAGCGCAACACTGGCTATCATCGGATAAAAAGGAGTTTCTTATGGATACGATACTGATAGGAATTGCCGGAGGAACCGGCAGTGGAAAAACGACACTGGCAGATAAGCTGGTAGAAAGTTTTTGGACGCGATGAAGTGAGCATTCTGCGCCATGACAACTATTACAAACGCCATGACGATATTCCTTTTGAGGAGCGTGCCAAATTAAATTACGATCATCCCGATGCCTTTGATACCGACCTGTTATGCCAGCACATTCTCGAGCTGAAAGCCGGAAAATCCATCGAGATGCCGGTTTACGATTATGCCATGCATAACCGCTCGGATAAAACGATTCTGGTCCATCCTGCCCCGGTTATCGTGCTCGAGGGCATTCTCCTCTTCGTTGAGAAGGATCTCTGCGATCTGATGGACATCAAAGTCTTTGTCGATACCGATGCGGACGTGCGGATTCTCCGCCGGATCCTGCGCGATGTAAAAGAGCGCGGCCGTTCCCTGGACAGCGTTGTAACGCAGTACCTGACGACCGTAAAACCGATGCACGAGCAGTTCGTAGAGCCGAGCAAGCGCCGTGCCGACGTGATCATCCCGGAGGGCGGACAGAACACCGTTGCGCTTGAAATGCTGATCGAGCGGGTGCGTAAGCATCTGAATCTGGTGCAGAACCAGTAAACATCCGTTTATCGCTATAAAAATCTGCAAAAAAAGAACGAGGACTGAATTTTCTCTTTTTCCGTCCTCGCTCTTTTTATTTTTCCCTTACAGATGTTCCAGCATTCCCTGCAGCCAGATCTGGCCTTTGAAACGTCTTCCCACTTCCGGTACTCCAAATAAATCCTTTTCGTTGATACAGATGTCTATCGGCACATCGTTGCAGACGAGGCCGAGCTCATACACCTGCTCGCCCGTTACCGCGTTCTTCGTTGTATTCATCTCCGTAATTTCACCCATCACGCTGTACTGGTCACATTCGAGACCGCTCGGCATGAAAAAGCTATCTACAATAGAAAAGACATCTTCCTTCGTCAGACGCTGGGAAATCATGGCATATGTGTCAATATCATCCATGGTGAGACTTTCCATCGCATCCTCATCCCCGTTTCTGGCAGCCGAGATCAGTGAATTCTTCTGCTGCGTGCTGCGGCGCTCCTTCTCGACCTGTTCCGGGTCTTTCTGGATCGGAAGCAGAATTGTTCCTTCCGCTGCAAGACCGGAGACAGAAAGCGGGAGCGGAAGCGGCTGCAGCGCATTTTTCTGTTTCATCTCAAGATATTCCGCTGCATGCGTCAGATAAAAGATCATCGTGATGCCAAGCCGCATATCGTCGCAGGCGCCTGCAAACGATTCCTTATCGACGTGGCGCTCCACCGATACCTCCTCGTAGGAGCTGATCTGCCCGCCCTCGAAATAGGGATAATAATATTCCATCTGGAAACGGTTGTTCTCATCAATTTCCCCACAGACCGTGATACCACAGTCATATGCATATTCTTTCGAAAATTCAGCAAAAAGGTGGTGTTCTTCTGTTTCCACAATCTTTTTACGGTCGTAGTTTTCTACTACATCACGAAGAATCTCCTGGAGTTCCTTCGTCGTCTTGATCTTTGAAAATCCAATGGTTTTCAGGTAAGCGTGCATAAGAACACCTCCTCTCATTCCTTTGTATTTCTTATGCGATTAGTGTTTCGGAACCAGTTTCTCTTTTCCGCCCATGTACATACGAAGAACTTCCGGAATGCTTACGGTTCCGTCTGCATTCAGGTTGTTCTCCAGGAATGCGATCAGCATACGCGGCGGAGCAACTACGGTGTTGTTCAGGGTATGTGCCAGGTATTTCTTTCCGTCCTCGCCGTTGACACGGATTTTCAGACGTCTTGCCTGTGCATCGCCAAGGTTGGAGCAGCTTCCTACCTCGAAGTATTTCTTCTGACGCGGAGACCATGCCTCAACATCGACAGATTTTACTTTCAGGTCAGCCAGGTCACCGGAGCAGCACTCCAGAGTACGAACCGGGATATCCATGGAACGGAACAGGTCTACGGTGTTCTTCCACAGTTTGTCATACCACATCATGCTGTCTTCCGGTTTGCAGACAACAACCATCTCCTGTTTCTCGAACTGATGGATACGATAAACACCACGCTCCTCGATGCCGTGTGCTCCTTTTTCTTTACGGAAGCACGGAGAGTAGCTGGTCAGGGTCAGAGGCAGTTTCTCCTCCGGGATGATGCTGTCGATGAATTTACCGATCATGGAGTGCTCGCTGGTTCCGATCAGGTACAGATCCTCGCCCTCGATTTTGTACATCATGGACTCCATCTCAGCGAAGCTCATAACACCGTTTACGACGTTGCCGTGGATCATGAAAGGCGGTACGCAGTAGGTAAATCCTCGGTCGATCATGAAATCTCTTGCATAAGAAAGGATGGCAGAGTGGAGGCGTGCAATGTCGCCCATCAGATAATAGAATCCGTTTCCTGCAACTTCTCTTGCTGCATCCAGATCGATTCCGTCGAAGGACTCCATAATGTCGGTGTGATACGGGATTTCAAAATCCGGTACAACCGGCTCGCCGAAGCGCTCTGCTTCTACGTTCTCGCTGTCATCTTTTCCGATCGGTACGGAAGGATCGATGATGTTCGGGATCACCATCATGATCTTCTTGATTTCTTCTTCTACTTCTTTTTCTCTTGCAGAAAGAGCCTCGATGCGGGAACCGTCAACAGCTACCTGTTTCTTTACTTCCTCAGCCTCTTCTCTCTTGCCCTGGCCCATCAGTGCGCCGATCTGTTTGGAGATTTTGTTTCTTTTTGCACGAAGTGCCTCTACTTCCTGTTTGATGTCACGGTTTTCTTTGTCCAGCTCGATGACTTTATCAACCAGCTCCAGTTTCTGATCCTGGAATTTATTTCGGATATTCTGTTTTACAACTTCCGGGTTTTCTCTTAAAAACTTAATGTCTAACATAATTTCCTCCTAGTAGATCTTATCCCCTCATTTTGGCGGGATTCTTTTTGTTCTTTCCAGCCCGGAACCACTGCCGTTTTTCCAGCATTTATGCGGGTTTGGCGCGTTCCAGTACCATCATATAACAGTATATGCATTTTTTCAAGCGTTCTTTCATGCTGTTTTTCTGCGGTCCGCTTTTACATCAGATCGATCGAATTCATCGTAATTGCCTGGCGCAGCGCGTCGATTTCCTCGGCGCTCAGCATGATATAGGACTCGCCTTTTACGATCTCTTTCAGATATAAAAAACAGTTGTCACGGCTGTGGATTGCATTCAGGATAAAACCTGTGTTTTCTTTGTCGAGCATTGCCAGCGCAAAACTCATCTTTCCGCCCACATCGTCAAACGCATCATATTTTACGATTCCGTATTTGTTCAGCGTCATGCCCTGGATCTTTTTCAGATCCGCAAGATTTTTTTTCGTCAGCTCATTCTGCTTGTTCAGTTTGTCAATTTCCTTGAACCGCTGATGAAACAGCTTTTCGAGTGACTGGGCGTCTTTTCCCTTCATAAAGCTTCTGTACTTCTGGTTCAGTCTGCTCAGACGCAGCGACATGCTGACCGTCATAATCATCATCACGATAATCAGTACAATCAGAAGAAGTACAACAACGCCAAGGTCAATTCCTACCTTACTAAATAAATCGCTCATTATTCTACCTCTTACTGTATTGATTCAAACAGATCCATGATTCTCTCGAGCTCTTCCTGGGAATAATACTCGATCTCGATCTTTCCTTTGTGCTTTGCCCCGCGGTGAATGGAAACCTTCGTACCAATGATGCTCTTAATTTTCTCTTCCAGACCTTCGTAGATGGCTTCCTCTTCCAGATTGACTTTCTTTTCTTTCTTCACCTTCGGATTCAGGATCTCTTTGACCAGGCGCTCGGTCTCACGGACACTGAGCTTTTCATCGAAGATTTTCATTGCCGTATTGTACTGGAGCTCTTTATTCTCCAGCGCCAGCAGCGTACGCACATGACCGGTTGTCAGCATTTCATCGACAACCATCTGCTGTACCCTGTCGTCCAGTTTCAGGAGACGCATCGAGTTTGTAACCGCCGTTCTGCTCTTGGAAACGCGCTCTGCGATTTCATCCTGGCGGAGATGGAACTCTTCCATCAGGCGTTTGTATGCATGTGCCTCCTCAATCGGGTTCAGGGATTCTCTCTGAATATTTTCAATCAGGGAAATCTCGACAACTTCCTGCTCGGTAAAATCTTTGATGATGACCGGTACTTCTTTGATTCCGGCAAGCTTTGCAGCCCTCCATCTCCGTTCCCCTGCGATGATCTCATAATAATCATCTTTTTTCTGCACCAGAATCGGCTGTAGAACTCCGAACTGTTTAATGGATTCCGAAAGTTCGATCAGGCCGTCCTCGTCAAAGGATTTTCGCGGCTGTTCGCGGTTCGGTTCAATTTCGGAGATTTTCAGTTTCATCTCAACTGGTTTTTCGACAACTTTTTCAACAACCTTCTCGACTACTTTGACCTCCGGTTTTACCGGTTTCTCTTTTGCTTCTGCTTTGGCCGAATGTCCCGGTGAAATCAGGGAATCCAGGCCCTTGCCTAATCCTCCTCTTCTCGCTGCCATTACTCTTCATCCCCCCTGTGAATCACTTCGTCTGCCAGGAGACGGTAGCTCTCTGCACCGGTGGACCGCTTGTCGTAATAGTTGATCGGCATACCGTAGCTCGGTGCCTCCGCAAGGCGGACATTTCTCGGAATAATGGTTTTGTAGATATTCTGATCCAGGCTGTCTTTTACGTTTTCTACTACCTGCAGAGAAAGATTCGTTCTCGCATCGTACATGGTAAAGACAACGCCTTCCATCTCCAGTTCTGGATTCAGACGCTCCTGCACCAGCTCAATCGTGTGCATAAGCTGGGATAAGCCCTCCAGTGCGTAATATTCACACTGAATCGGCACCAGAACGGTGTCCGCGGTGGTCATCGCGTTGATTGTCAGCATATTTAAGGATGGCGGACAGTCAATAATAATGAAGTCGTACTGATCGCGGACCTGATCAATTGCGTTTTTCAGAATGAATTCTTTGTCTTCCACCCCGATCAGCTCGATCTCCGCTCCGGCCAGATTGACATTGGAAGGGATAAGGGAAAGATTGTCAAAATTCAGAGGAATGATGCAGTCCTCCAGTTTTGACTCTCCAAGAAGCAGTTCATAGATGGTATTTTCCACTTCATTTTTCTCTACTCCCATTCCGCTGGTGGTATTTCCCTGCGGGTCCATATCAATGGTCAGAACTTTTTGTCCCATTTCTCCTAAACAGGAAGAAAGGTTAATTGCGGTGGTAGATTTACCTACGCCGCCTTTCTGGTTTGCAATTGCAATTGTTCTTCCCAAAATATGTATTGCCTCCTTTCATCTTTTTGTTTTCCATTTGCAGTTTTTCCTTTTTACAGGAAATGACCTGCCGGCACTTCTTTCAAAAAACTGATTCATGCGGCAGGTGTTTTGGCATATAGATAGGAAAAATCTCCTTTTCTATGCCAGTCTATCTGAGGAATTCTTCAGATTCTATCTCAAAATTGCCCCAATTTGGGACAAAGATATTTTATCATACTACGCCGGATTTTACTACTGGAAATGTTTCACGTGAAACATTTTCTGCATTTTTGCATGATTAGGCGGTGTGAAACATAAGAAAATTGGAGATTTTTGGCGATGTTTCACGTGAAACATTTTGAAAAGCACTGTTTTACAATAATTTTTCTCGGTTTTTACGCTGTTTAAAGGCTTTTTGGAATTTTTTCAGCGATGATTTTGCATTTTTTGATGGTTTCCAAGTAATTCTGCAATGTCAGAACATTTTTTTCTGTTTCACACAGTTTTTATAAAATGTTTCACGTGAAACATTTTAATTTTTGACGTTTTTGAGGTATAAATATACTGGAAACGTTATTTTAATCGTGTGATGCTCTTTTTCAAGGAAATCTCAGGTGATTAGGAAGAAAAAATCAACTTATCAGGATATTATTGATACATAGATCAGGAATCAAAACTGTTTATGGTTGTTCGGTGATCGTAAATGTCTCTTTTGTATATAAAATGTATTTTTATTCACTAGAGCTCTGTTTTTTCATCGTTCTTCCTCGCTTTTTTCAAATTTTCAGCATTTTTCTCTTTATTTTCATCAGTAAGAGGCATAATCCGTGAGACATCCTCTTTTTCATTTTTTCTCCAGTTTTTCTCTTTTCGGGCGGTTTTTCTTTGATTTTTTTTATTTTACAGGCCAGGCTGCACATTTTCTGTTTTTTTATCGATTTATTTGATTTCACTATAATTTTTCTGTTTTTATGGTTTTAATATTTTTCTCTCGCTGCCACGTCTTTTATCCTCTTTTCCATCTTTCTGGCTTACCTTTCTCTTTTTTTTGTAAACAATCTCACTTTTTCTCTTTTATCAACATTTTTTATTCCTTCTCTCCGTTTTTTATCCCTCATCGCCATTTCACACCATTTTCTTGCCTTTCACTGCCTCTCCCTCCCGTTTTTATTCTTTTCGCCCATGTCTATACTACATTTTCCCCTTTTCAGTCGTTTTTTGCCTTTTCTCAACTCATTTTTATCTTTTTTGCTTTTTTCGCCTCTTCCATCGTTTTACACCCTCTTTTTGCCATTTTTTTAGATCGTCCTTCATTTTTTCGTTTCTACTTATGTCACTTTCCCCGTCTCATTTTTCACGTTTCACGTCTCTCAAAATGTTTCACGTGAAACATCGTTTTTTACGATTTTCGGTCTTCGGCGATCAGCGAGAAGCGATTTGCTTCCCGGCTTTCCGAAAATCACTCTCATTTTTCACCTCTCTTATTTTTAAAATAATCGTATTTTCTATTCTATTTTTGATTTTCTCCGTTTTTTCTACATTTTCCTGTATTTTCGCGTGTTTCACGTAGTTTTTCGTCTCTATTTTCTTTCTTTTATTAAATTATTTAATTATATTTTTATATTTTCGTATGAATTGAACTTTTACATTCGTTTTTTCGGATTTTCCAAACCATTTACTAAACGCATTTTGGGACCATTTTTTCATGGATTTTTACCAATCTGGAAGGATTTTATCCCATAGTGCCGTTTTCATGCTTTTATGTGTATTATTGCATCATTTTTTCTCTGTTTTTTGCAGTTATGTAAACTATTTAAATATGCCATTCGCCAGTAGTTGACATAACGTAGTTCTCCTGGAATTGTCTACGCTTTTCGTCAAATTGCGTCTTATTTTCGTCTCTTTTTCTCATTTTTCCCTTAATTTTTGCATTGTATCTTTCCCTTTTTTCGCTTATAATAAGCTCAACACAACGTTTCGAACCGATTCCTCCCCTCCGGGAGACCCCTGAAAGGAGTTTTATCATATGAAACACAGCAAAAAACTGGTCACCTTGAGTGTCCTCACCACGATGTCCGGCGCAGCGATTTACTTTCTGAATAAAACGCTCGATACCGCCGCCGTACGGAAAAACCTGCTCGCCTCGGCTGAAAAAGAGATCTTTTCCTGGCAGTTCGGCGATATTTTTTACACAAAAAAAGGCACCGGAACCCCGATGCTCTTACTTCATGACTTACATTGTGCCTCCAGCGGCCGCGAATGGCAGTATATTGAGGATACTCTCGCAAAGGATCACACCGTCTACACACTCGATCTTCTCGGCTGCGGCCGTTCCGACAAGCCGGCGATCACGTACACGAACTTTTTATACGTACAGCTCATCGTCACCTTCATCAAGCAGGTCATCGGATGTCCAACCGACGTAATTGCATCCGGTTTATCCGGTTCTTTCGTCGTAACCGCCTGCAATACAGCCCCGAAATGCTTTGGCCGAATCATGATGATCAACCCGACCGACCTTGCCAAGCTCAACAAAATCCCGGATAAACGCAGCCGCTTCCTGAAACGCATGATCGAGCTCCCGCTCGTCGGAACGCTGCTGTACCACACGCTCACCGGCCGATCCAACATCGAGCTTTTATTCACCGAGAGCTACTACCACAACCCGTTCCACCGCTCGCCGGAGGACGTAGACGCATTCTATGAGTCAGCCCACCTCCAGAGCAGTGCCGGAAAGTACCTTTTTGCAAGCCTTGCGGGCAATTACGTGAACCTCAACATCGGCCACGCCTTAAAGCACATTGACAACAGCATCTTCCTCATCGGCGGCGAGGAAGAGCCGGGCATCGCAGAAACCTTTGCGCTGTACACAGCGCTCAACACCTCCATCGAAACCCAGATCCTGCCGAAAACAAAGCACATGCCGCAGATGGAGGCCCCGCAGGCCCTCTTAGACCAGATCCAGATCTTCTTCGCCCCGGTACAATAACACCCCTTCTGCTCCCGCCGCGAACAAAAAAAACGAGACAAAAAAACGGAGGATTTACTGATTTTTCCATGTCAGTAAATCCTCCGTTTTTTGAACAATCAGCTTTCACTGAATCCTTATTCCGCCGAATCCGAAGAACTGTCATCCTCCGTCTTTGCCGCAAGCAGTTTCCCGTAATTTTCCACCATGGTCTTCACGTTATTTTTATTCACAAGAGACGGCACTCCGTCCTCATCTACCGTGTAATAGAAGCTTGAATCATACGGGCTGTAAGCAAATGTCAGGTCGCCGTCTGTCATATGGAAGACTGCGGTAAACTCGGCATCCTTGGCCTGTACGAGGCTCTCATCCTTCGTCTGCGCCTTCAGGCCAATGAGTGAAGAATAGAATGTGGTAAACGTTGATTTATCAATCGTTTCATCGCCGCAGGTGTAACTGATTTCCTGTGTTGTGGAATCGCTGTCGTCATCCTTTTTCTCTTCCACATGGCGTACATACGTCTTCGTCTCGCCGTTATACGTAATATCAAGACTCGTCAGATCCGATACATTTTCCATGCCGATATACATGTTCCAAAAATCAGATGCCTTCTTTCCGGTGAAGGTTTCAACGTTCGAAGCCGTCATCAGATGAACTTCATTCGAGCCGTCCAGCTTCACGTAATAAGAACCGCCGTCCTCATTTGCATTGCCGACATACAATACCAGATCTTTCTCCACCGTAACGGTTGTCGTTTCGGAAGAAGAGCTCGTTGCAGTGCTGTCGCTTGATGCAGAATCTGTTGTGGAATCCGAAGAAGTATCTGCCGTTGTTGTATCGTCAGCCTCAACCTCCTGCTCTTCCGTGTAATGCACGCGAATCGTCGTCTTTGGCTGATCCAGTCCGTACTGGGAAAGATCCGATGCGTTGTACGTAACAAGATCTCCAAAGCTAAGAGATGCCACTGCACTTGTCATGGTGCCGATCGAATCCGCATCACCGCCATGTGCCGCTCCATCTGCGTCCACAACCTGCCATTCATCCGTCTGAAGTGCCGAATCAGCAGCGCTTACTTCTTTTGTCAGCGTATATCCGTTCTCACCCTCCACCTGCAGCTTTGTAATGTTTTCCGCCGTCACAGATGGCATGGATTCCGTTGTCGCCCACTCCATCATATCGGACGGGAACATCGTTCCAAGCGATGTGCTTACCAGATAAACCTTACTCGTATCATCGTTCAGATAAATATAGTATCTGCTCGAGCTGTTCTTATCTCCGACATGAATCGTCGTTTTCTCGTCTCCCGCAGTCACTATAACCTCCTGAGACGGCGTCTCGAGCCCGAAATCGGCCATAGAATCGATTTCATCGCCTTCAATGACTCTTTCTGCTGTCATGCTGCTAAGAGAGCTTAAAACGCTCGTTATCTTGCCCTCATCCAGTGGGAATCCATCCTCCTGGTCGTATGTCCAGATATCGGTATCATCGTCTTCTGCTGTTTTCGTAAAAGACACCGTCTCTCCGTTGATCCGGAACGAAAGCGCTGTTACATCATCTTTTGAAAAATCAACCACTTTTTCGGCGTCTGCACCAGAATCCGAACTGCTGCTGTCCGCATCGGCGGTGCTGTTTTTCTTCGTCAGCACCACCAATACGGCAAGAAGCAGTACCAAAAGGATCAGGCAGGCCGCCATCTTTCCTTTTTTCTTCATCACTGTTTTCTCCTCTTCATCCAGATCATCACGCCAATCACAACAAGTACCAGCGGAATTCCCGCAATGGTAATAATAGACCAGGTGTTAACTGCTCCCTGTGTAAATACCAGGTTTGTATAGCTTGTGCTCTTGCTTGGAATAACAACGGTCTGCTCCACATCACACATGGAGGTCAGTGCAGTCGCTGCCAGCTTCGAGTTCGCACCGCTGATTGCCTGGTCAATCTGGCTGCTCAGCATCGATGCACTCGAGAAATAAATAATCTGTGTCTCTTTATCATCTACGGTCTCTGTGATGGAAACGCCAAGGTCAAATGCGCCCGTCTCACTGTCCGCGCTCTTCGACCAGGTGCTGTTCTCCGGATCATTTTCAATATAAGCGTCCTCGGTGGTCGTCAGAAGGCTCTTGATCGTAATGGTATCACGATAAGAATCGAGCTTCTGAATTGCCTGTGCAACCGGCATCAGAATGTAATTACTCTTTACTTCGGTTGTAATGTCATCACTCTGAATGTTCGGCAGCAGATAATACGGCATCTGCGGATAATAATGCTGGGAATCGGTCTCTACAACAATTCCACTGGAGCGTTTCACGCCGTAGTTCTCCAGTATGGAATCCAGATTCGGCATATCCGTTCCGGTATAGCTGGTGAACATCAGAAGTTTTCCGCCGTTTTCCAGGTAGGTAATGACTTTATTTGCCTCATCCTCGGAGAAATCGGTGGTCGGGGACATGATCACAAGCTCCTCGGCATCCTCCGGGATATCGTCTGTCATCAGGGCAAGATCACTGATTTCCACATTGTTTTTGTTAATGGCATCACTGAAGTTTGTAGAGAGATCACTCTCGGAAGCCTCGCCGTGGCCGGTTACCCAGTAAACCTTCGGGTTGTTTTCACTCGTCACATACGTGATGGCGCTGGTAATCTGACCCTCGCCGTCAAAGCCGGTTGTCTGTGTCTGATAGGTCTGATAGTTTGTGGAAGTCTCCCACATATCACTGTTGCTGACCACCTTGCTCTTATCGCCGCATACGACAATTACACTGTTTGCAGCTACCGTCTGATCGGTATACTGACTCGTAAATTTCGGATACAGATCCGGGTCTTTTGTCTCTACTTTGATATGGTCAGAAAGCTCATCGTAGTGCTCCAGCAGCTTCTCGATGGTGTCATCCTCACTGCCCTTCTGCACAATATAATACAGGGTAACGTCTTGATCGAGATCCTTTAATGCCGTTTTCGTCTCATCTGTAATGGAATACATTTTCTGCGTACTCAGGTCAATCTGTGTTTTGCTGGTCGGAATCTGCGCCACAATCAGGTTAATAACCACAATCACAGCCAGAACAATCACCGTCATAATCGAAGAATAAGAGCCCTGTTTCAGATGCTTTTTCTGCTCCTCGCCGGTAAACACTTCCTTCAGATGTTCTTTGGAGAACGTCTTTTTCAGCTTTTCTTTAATATTAAAATTCATTTTATGCTGTTTCTTTTCTTTCTTTTCGCTGCTCATCGTCTCCACCTCCTAATTCCAGCGTTTCTTCTGCAGGGACTGCATTGCAAGGAAAGTGCAGATTGCAATGACGGACAGGTAGTAAACAACACCGCCAATGTCCAGAATACCGTTCACAAAGTTATCCATATGGCCTGCCATGTTGAATACACCGAGCAGATCCTGGATTTTGCCCTCGAGAAGGGTGGATTTTGTAAAGTAAACTGCCGTCAGCGCGCCTTCGCCGATCACGGCAATCACACCTGTAATGATCGGGTTTTTAATCATACTGCCGATCCAGAGGCATACCAGTGCAATGATGATAAAGAAAGCAAAGAAAGAGCTTCCGGCTCCTTCCGGGAAGAAGTTTGCGATACCGCTCTCCACGTAGCACAGGAACAGGATCACAAAGCCGACAACGGCTGCGATGACCTGGCTCTCGGTGATGGAGGAAACGAACACACCGACCGAAATATAGGCTGCTCCCAGCAGGAAATAGCCAAGGATCGAAGTGTAGGATACAGCGTAGGAAACTGTTCCGTGGGTTCCAAGAAGCAGCGGATACAGGCACATAATCAGCACTGGAATCACATAAATGGTGAGAAGTGCCAGATATTTTCCAAGGATAATATCGGAAATTTTTACCGGTGCGGTAAGGAGCAGCTGATCCGTCTTATTTTTCTGCTCCTCCGACAGGACACGCATTGTCAGAACCGGTACTGCGATCAGCAGAATAAATGCGGAATTCTGCAGCGCGTATCCGATCTCCGGGTAACCCTGCTGCAGGTTGATGGCCGTAAAATACAGGCCGAACAGCGCCAGAGTAAACGCCATAAACAGATATCCGATCATGCTTGTCAGATAGCTTTTTAACTCTTTTTTATAAATCGCCGTCATTGTGCGTCTCCCTCCTCCTGTTTTGTTTCAGCGGCTGATTCCGCTGCATCTGTGCTTTTTTCTTCAGACGTTTCCCCGACAGCCGTTTTGTCTGCTTCTGGTTCACATTCTTTTTCACATTCTTTTTGTTTCAGCTGTTCTTTCTCTACTTTTTTCAGCTTTCTTGCAGCCTTTCCGGAATCATCGGTCAGCTCCAGGAAGACGTCTTCCAGAGACATCGAGGAGGAAGTCAGCTCGAGGATCGGGCAGTTGGCCTTTGCCAGTGCATAGAACAGCTCCTCGCGGATATCCTTATCCTTTTCCGTGGTAATTTTTACCTTAATCTGCTCCTCATTCGGCGTATTTTCATATTGGATCTCTTTTGCATCGAGCGCATTAAGCGCCGGAACCAGCTGCTTTCTCGTTCCGTGAACGGTACATGTAACCGTGTTTGATCCAAGCATCAGTTTACTTAAGTTTTCCGGGGTATCACTCGCAACGAGCTGTCCCTTTGCGATAATCATGACGTAATCGCAGACGGCGCTGACCTCGGAAAGGATATGGGAACTTAAGATAACGGTATGTTTTTTGCCCAGTGATTTGATCAGGTCGCGGATCTCAATGATCTGCTTGGGATCCAGGCCTACCGTCGGCTCATCGAGGATGATGATCGGCGGATAACCGAGCACTGCCTGTGCCAGTCCGACTCTCTGACGGTATCCTTTCGACAGGTTCTTGATCAGACGGTTCTGCATATCGGTGATCTTCACCAGATTCATGACCTCAAGAATCTGTTTCTTTCTCTGATCCTTTGGAATTTTCTTTAATTCCGCCACGAATTTCAGATATTCCAGAACGGTCATGTCCGTGTAGACCGGCGGCAGCTCCGGCAGATAGCCGATGCATTTTTTTGCCTCCTCCGGCTCCTCCAGGATGTTGTGCCCGTTGATCAGCACCTCGCCCTCCGTAGATGCCAGATAACCGGTGATGATGTTCATGGTCGTTGATTTTCCGGCACCGTTTGGGCCAAGAAATCCATAGATCTGGCCTTCTTCTACGGTAAAACTCAGGTTGTTGACAGCTACGTGGTCACCATAGCGTTTCACCAGGTTTTTAACCTCTATCAATTTTCCTTCCTCCTTGTTTCTTAAAGCAGTCCCAGCCCGCCCTTGGGGGTGAAAGAGCCGGAGATGCTCTCATTTTCTAAAGACACTTTATCTTATTCTGAAAATGTGATAATTTGCTGGAAAATTTGTGAAAAAACAGTGAAGCCATGGAGCAGTTTGTTTGTTTTTCGACGAAAAATCAATTTCTTTTACCATAAGAATCATGTATACTATAACGTATCCGCGGACGGACGCTTTTCCATTTTTGTTCCGCCGCAAAATATTACGCCGGACTTTTTCCCGTCCGGGACTGGAGATTTTAGGAGACTCTATGAATAAAAAAGACTACTACTGGGCCAAGTATATGCTGATTTTCGGCTTTTTCTGCATCTCTTTTGGCACCTCGATTTTCCTGAAAACCGAACACGCCCCCGATGAGGCGATGCGGATGCTGATTCCGGAATACATCGTCTCACACCACACACTGCCGAACGGCATGGAAGAATCGGTGCGCCATCCGCTGTGGGGATTCTCCTATGCGCTGTATCCGTATCTGACCGCGATCATCACCTCCGTGTTTATGGCCATTACATCGCTGTTTACGAAAAGTGCAGCGGCTCTTTTAACTGCCGCTCGCCTCACCAGCGTCCTTTCCGGCACCGGCACACTGATCGTTGTGTTTCTGATCGGCGAAGAGCTCTTTGAACGGCGCGAATCCGCACTGCTCGGCGGTATTTTCGTCGGTTTTCTGCCGCAGTTTGTGTTCCTCTCCTGCTATGTGAACAACGACTCGTTCGCCGTTTTCACGGTCGCACTGATCATCTATTTCTGGATTCGCGGCATGAAAAGCGCATTCTGCAAAAAAGACTGTATCGGCCTGGGAGCAGGCTGCGGACTCTGCGCGCTGTCGTACTATAACGCCTACGCGTACCTGCTGTGCAGCATTCTGCTGTTCTTCGCGCTGATGATTCATTTCCGGAAACCGGCAAAAGAAATTTTTGTCAAAGCGCTGGCTGTTTTCGCTATCGCCTTCCTGATCGGCGGCTGGTTCTTCATCCGCAATGCCGTCATCCACGACGGCGATCTGCTCGGCATGCGCACCTCGAATGAATCCGCAGCGCTGTACGCAGCCGATGAATACAAACCAGAGAATCGTCAGACCCCGGCATCCGAAGGCTGGAGCTTCCAGCAGACGTATTTACAGACCCCGGAGGGACGCACCTCCAACTGGCTGTTCTCCACCGTCAGCAGCTTCATCGGTTCGTTCTCCTACATGACCGTCCATCTCCCGATGGTGCTTTATCTGCTGTACGGCGCGCTGATGGCGTTCGGATTCCTGCTGTTTCTGTTCCTTGCCATGGTCCCGCACTGGCTCCGCAAAAAGCCGCAGCGTCTCCTCTTTGTGATGCTGCTCCTCGCCTGCCTGATCACGCTGTTCATGGACATGTACAACACGTATTTCAGCGATTACCAGTCTCAGGGCCGCTACCTGATGCCGGCGCTCGTCCCTCTGATGATCTGGATCGACGACGGCTACTCTTCTCTCACCGCGAAACTTCCCGCCGAGTGGAAGCGCGCCTCCTGCCATCTGACACTCCTGCCTGGAACGATCTGGCTGGTACTGTTCCTCATCAGCTACATCGGATTTCTGATTCCGGGCTGCTGTATGGCATCCTAAACGTTTTCAGAACGTCAAAAAGCGCTGCAAAGAACTTTTTTCTTCTGTTCTTTGCAGCGCTTCTTTTATTTTTTTGAATTTTTTACTGAATCGGCTCCTTCGCCGGTGTTCCCGCTTTTCTCGGGTACTTTTTCGGCGTTGCCTTCCCCTTCTCGATACAGACAAACGATCGCTCATCCTCGGTTCCCGTAAGCTGGAAATAGACCGGCTCTTTTGCTTCGCCGCCGAGCACATGAATCGCTTTTTGAGCTGCGGCAAGCTCCTCATTCAATTTGCCCGATTTATACGAAACAAACCGTCCGCCCACCTTCACATACGGCAGACAGTACTCCGAAAGCGAGCTTAAATTCGCCACTGCCCGCGATACCACGAGATCAAACTGCTCCCGGTAATCCTTCTGGCGTGCGAAATCCTCGGCTCTTCCGTGAACCGCCGTAATCTTCGAAAGGCCAAGCTGTCCGATCACCTCATTCAGGAATTTCACTCTCTTATTCAGTGAATCCAGCAGTACAACTTCCACCTCCGGAAACGCGATTTTCAGTGGGATTCCCGGAAAACCGGCTCCCGTTCCCACATCGAGAATGCGTCCCGCCTGTGCCACATCACAGACCTTCACCAGCGACAGGCTGTCGAGGAAATGCTTCGTAATCACCTGATCAAACTCCGTAATCGCCGTCAGATTCATAAACGAGTTCCACTCCACCAGCAGCTCATAATACTGCAGGAACTGCGTCTTCTGCTGTTCGGAAAGTGTGATTCCAAGCTCAAAAAGGCCGCGCTCAAATCCTTCAAGATTGTATTCTTTCATGTTGTTCTCCGTTCTACTCTATTCTTCCAAGTGCCCGCTGCACTTTTTGTTACGATTCACACAGCGTGAAAGCACTTGCTGCTTCGCTGCATAAGAACGTAATTCAGGCATGCATATCTGTCATTTATTTATGTCCCAGATACACCAGCAGAACCGAAATATCCGCCGGGGAAACGCCCGAAATACGGGATGCCTGGCCGATGTTGATCGGACGGTACAGGTTCAGCTTCTGTTTCGCCTCGATGCGCAGGCTTTGGATCTCGTCGTAATTGATATTCTCCGGGATCTTCTTCTCTTCCATCTTTTTAAACTGCTCCACCTGCTTCATCTGGCGCCTGATGTAGCCGTCATACTTGATGTTGATGTTGACCTGCTCCTGCACATCCTCCGGCAGCTTTGGTCTTTTCGGATCTACTTCTGCCAGCATTTTATAGTTCAGCTCCGGCCGGCGGATCAGCTCTGCAAGTGAGCTTCCGCCGGAAAGCAGCGTCGAGCCATATTCTGCCAGCAGTTCATTGACATTCGAGCTCGTTCCCACATACGTGTTCTCCACACGCTCAATCTCTTCCTGGATCTGCTGTTCTTTCCGTTTCAGTGCCTCATACTGCTCCTCGCTGATCAGACCCACGCGGTAGCCGTATTTGCGCAGACGCAGGTCCGCATTGTCCTGGCGGAGCAGCAGACGATATTCCGCGCGGCTCGTCATCATTCGGTACGGCTCGTGGTTCTCTTTCGTTACGAGGTCATCGATCAGAACACCGATGTACGACTCGGAACGGTCGAGCACCAGCTCCTCTTTTCCCTGCACGCGGAGCGCCGCATTGATGCCCGCGATCAGGCCCTGTGCCGCAGCTTCCTCGTATCCTGAACTGCCGTTAAACTGGCCGCCGGAAAACAGATTTTTGATCGCCTTGAACTCCAGGGACGGCAGAAGCTGTCTCGGATTGATACAGTCATACTCGATCGCATACGCATTCCGCACAATTTTTGCATGCTCCAGACCCGGCACGGTGTGATACATCGCAATCTGCACATCCTCCGGCAGTGAACTCGACATGCCGCCGACGTACATCTCATTCGTGTATCTTCCCTCCGGCTCCAGGAACACCTGATGACGGTTTTTATCCGCAAATTTTACGACTTTATCCTCAATCGAAGGACAGTACCGCGGACCAGTTCCCTCGATCATGCCGGAATAGAGCGGCGACCGGCTGAGATTTTCGCGGATGATTTTGTGCGTCTCCTCGTTCGTATACGTCAGCCAGCAGGATTCCTGATCAATCTGTACGCTCTCCGGATCGGTCGAGAAGGAGAACGGCACAACCCGCTCATCGCCGAACTGCTCTTCCATCTTGGAGAAGTCGATGCTCCGCTTGTCGATACGCGCCGGTGTTCCTGTTTTAAAGCGCACCATCTCCACGCCGTTTGCCTTCAGCGAATCCGTCAGATGTGTTGCCGCCTGCAGGCCATTCGGTCCCGTATATGTGCTCACATCACCGTAAATGCACCGCGCATTCAGGTAAACACCGGTACAGAGCACTGCAGCCTTGCAGTGGTAAATTGCACCGGAAACGGCTTTGACGCCCGTCAGAACGCCGTCTTCCACGATCAGCTCCGCAATCTCCATCTGGCGGATCGTCAGATGATCGGTATTTTCGAGAACCTCGCGCATCGACTGGCTGTACGCCCGCTTGTCTGCCTGCGCACGCAACGAATGCACCGCCGGTCCCTTTGATTTATTCAGCATTTTCGACTGAATAAACGTCTTATCAATATTTTTACCCATCTCGCCGCCGAGCGCGTCGATCTCTTTTACGAGGTGTCCCTTCGAGGTTCCTCCGATGTTCGGATTGCACGGCATCATCGCGATGCTGTCGACACTTACCGTAAATACAACCGTTTCCAGCCCCATCCGCGCTGCCGCAAGTGCTGCCTCGCATCCCGCATGGCCCGCACCGATGACGGCAATATCAATTGTTTCTTCTAAAACTGCCATTTTTCTTTTATCCTCTTTCTCTATCTACAGCTTTGAATTTTGCCTTAAGCTTTTTCTACTCTGTCAAAATCCGGCTGTCGTTCCTTGTAACTCTATTCCGGCAGATCTTCGTAATCTGTATTTGCTGCCTTTATTTACCTGTACAGAACTTGCTGAAAATCTCATTCACAAGGTCCTCTCCCACCGCTTCACCGATGATCGAACCCAGCTCCTCATACGCATTCATAAGATCAATGGAAAAGAAATCCTCCGGCATACCCATTTCGATACTTTCTGCCGTCAGTTCCAGACTCTTTTTTGCTGCAAAGAGTGCCTGCTTGTGGCGCGCATTCGTAATGTAAACCTCATCGTTGAACGAAATTTCGCCCTGGAAAAACATCTTTTTCATCTGCTCCTCCAGCTCTTCCATTCCTGTCTCTTCCCGCGCGGAAATGCTGATGACCGGAGCGCCTGTCTTTTGCTCCATCTCCTCTTTTTCGATCACCGCAGTCAGATCCGACTTATTCAGCAGCACAATCGCCTTGCGCCCTTTCAGGATTTCCATGATTTTTGCATCATTCTCATCAAGCGGCACGGATGCATCCACCACATAGAGAATCAGATCTGCGTCCTTTGCATGCTCCAAAGCACGATCCACACCGATTTTCTCGACCGTATCCGCCGTTTTTCGGATCCCCGCCGTATCCAGAATCCGAAGGGAAATGCCCTTTAAGACCAGATTTTCCTCGAGCACGTCGCGTGTCGTTCCGGCGATATCCGTCACAATCGCTTTTTCCTCGCCTGCCAGCAGATTTAAAAGCGATGATTTTCCGGCATTCGGTTTTCCAAGGATCACCGTCTTGATGCCCTCCTGGATCATCTTGCCCTCATCCGCAGATGCAAGCAGCTTTTCCACCTGCTTTTTCTGCTCCGCAACAACCTGGGCCAGCCGCTTTGGATACCCGTCCAGGCTGATGTGCTCCGGGTCATCGAGCGCCGACTCAATAAATGCGATCTCGTAAATCAGCTTCTTGCGGATTGCCCGGATCGCCTTTTTCACCGTTCCGCGAAGCTGGCTCTCGGAGCTTTTTAAGGCATAGGCACTTTTCGCCGAAATAACATCCATGACCGCTTCGGCCTGCGTCAGATCCATTCTTCCGTTCAGAAACGCCCGTTTCGTAAACTCGCCCGGATCTGCCGCCCGCGCACCGGCATTTAAGACTGCCTCGAGCACTTTTTTCACCGCCAGCACCCCGCCGTGACAGTCGATCTCGACGGTATTCTCGCCCGTATATGTTTTCGGTCCTTTCATTACCATGACAAGGACCTCATCAATCACTTCCTCCCCTTCGATAATCCAGCCATAATGAATGGTGTGCGATTTGACCGCGGAAAGCTTTTTTCCTTCTTTTTTTGCACGGAATACGCGGTCCGCCACTTCGAACGCATCGTTTCCGCTGATTCTTACAATACCAATTCCCGCCGGCGCCATCGCTGTGGACACCGCAGCAATCGTATCATCCAAATGAAATCCTGCCATTGTTTCCAGTCCTTTCTAAAACCTCTCTTTTTGGGGATCCCAGTATTCAGATCCACATTTTTTCTTTCCTCTCGCATGGCTCTGAATAGTTCCATTTTAGCAGAAAACCAGAAAAGACGGTACCCCGTATTTTACACAGGTACCGTCTTTTTGCATATTTTTTACGCTTTCTTATCGTTTCGGCGCTACAACAACGTGGCGATATGGCTCGCTGCCCTCGCTGTAGGTCTCCACAAATTTATTTCCCTGCAGTGCAGAGTGGATGATTCTTCTCTCGTAAGGATTCATTGGCTCCAGAGAAACCGGTCTTCTGGTCTTTTTCACTTTGTAAGCGATGTTTCTTGCCAGGTTTTCCAGTGTTTCTTTTCTGCGCTTGCGGTAATTTTCCGTATCAAGTTTGACACGAACGTAATCCTTCTGCTCTTTATTGACTACAAGGCTGGTCAGATACTGAAGGGAATCCAGCGTCTGTCCTCTTTTGCCGATCAGGATGCCCATATCCTCACCGGCAAAATCAACTTCAAGAGAACCGTTCTCGGCATTATACTCCATCTGGATCTCAACCGGGAGCTCCATGGCTTTGAATACACCGCTTAAGAACTCAAGTGCCGTTGCCTTGATCTGGGCGATTTCCTCGTCTGTTCTCTGAACTACTTCACGCTCTTCTCTTGGCTCGGAGCGTCTTGCAGTTTCTGCCTGACGCGGAGCAGATTTTCTTTCCGTTTCTTTCTTTACAGCTTCTTTTTTCGGCGCTTCCTTTACCGGTGCAGGAGCTGCCTCTTTTTTCTCTGGTTTCTGGGGTGCTTCCGGTTCTTTTTCCGGTGCGGCTTTTACAGCGGCACGGATCACAGCCGGTTTACTTCCGATTCCAAAGAATCCGGAACTGCCTTCGCTGATGACCTGGATCTCCAGTTTATCGCTGGCAGCCTGAAGCTCAATGCAGGCTTTTGTAATAGCGTCGTCCACGGTTTTTGCGGATACTTCGATAAACTCCATAAAGATTTACCCCCTATTTTTTCTTTTTGCTGTTCTTTTCATCAAACTGTTTTACCATGTTTGCTTTCGCAGCGATGCTTCCGGCGCGGTATTCCTGATTACTGTTGTAATACTCAGTCGAAGCTTTTCTTGCTGCCTCTTTTTCCTCAGCAGACGGCTCTTCGTTCTCCTGTACCTGAATATTACGCACACTCTGCGTTGCAGCCTGTGTGATTTTCTGCGGCGGAAGGCCGGCTTTTTCTCTCTTCTTTGCAGCTTTTTCCTGGTTTTTGCGGATCACCTCATCCATGTCGATCGAGGACATATGGCGGTTGATGATAACCTGCTGTACACTTCGAACGAGCGCACCGGCGATCCAGTAAATACCAATACCGATGGAGAATGATAAACACATAAATGCGGAGAAAACAGGCATTACCGTGTTCATGGTCTTCATGGAATTTTCCATGGAGTTTGCTGTCTTATTTCCGTTGTTGGAAGATGGTGCCTGCGGCATCAGCTTGTAGTTCAGCCACTGGGTAAACCATGCCAGAACCGGCACCAGAATTGCTCCTGCAATCAGAAGCGCAGATCCGTTTGCCATACCCTCACGGATGACATCCATCGGAGACTGTGTAATATTAAATCCAAGGAACATGTTGATATGCTTGGACTCCGCGGCGGTTTTTGTAATGGTATCCGCAATACCGGAGAACTCGCTGATATCGGCCAGCTTCGTCCACTGGGACGGTTTCAGCACATAAAACATGTCCAGAAGGTTGTTTTCGGTTAATGTTTCACTTACTTTACTGTACATGGTAACACGGTTATCTGTGATAAACTGTGTCAGAATTCCAGAATATCCTGATACACCCATCATCTGTGTTGTCAGTCCCTGGAATACATTGCGGACACTTCCGATATATCCCGGAATATGATAGATAACCTGGTACAGCGCAAGCAGAATCGGCATCTGAATCAGCAGTGTACTGCAGCTTCCTGTCGGGGAGACACCGTATTTCTGATAAACTGCCATGGTCTCTTCAGATTTTTTCATCTGAGAAGCCTGGTCTTTTTTGTTCTGATATTTCTTTTCAATTCTCTGCAGATCCGGCTGCATTACGCTCATCATCTTCGACATCTTCTGCTGCTTGATCTGAAGCGGCGTCAGAACGAGATAAATGATAATCGTATACAGAATAATCGCAATACCGATGTTCGGAATTCCAATTTTTTCCAGACAAAAATAAATTCCATTGATCAGCCAGCCGAGGATCTGGCATACCCACCCGATAATCGGCCACGTTGATTTACTCAGTACGATATCCAAAACGTCTTTTCCTCCTTATTTATCTACGGCACAGGGTCGTAACCTCCGTGTGAAAACGGGTTACATCTCAGTATTCTCCATAATGCCAGCAGACTTCCTTTGAAAGCACCATATTTCTGAATCGCTTCCAGCCCGTACTGCGAGCAGGTCGGCGTATAAGGGCAGTGCACCCTCTTCAGAGGAGACAGGTACTTCTGATAAAACCGGATACCTTTTATCAATACCGTCTTCATTTTTCTGTTTCCTTTAATATATGATGCAGTTTTCCCAGATGCAAAAGTGCTCCCTCTATCTCGAAATACGTACAGTTTTTTGCATTAACTCTTGCGATCACAACTACATCCATTCCACACTGAAATTCCTCTTCATGCAGACGATAACTCTCCCGGATCAGTCTCGCCAGATGGTGGCGCACAACGCTGTTTCCAACCTTTTTACTTACTGAAATTCCAATCCGGTTCCGTCCCAGCTGATTTTTCTTCACATACATGACCAGAAATCGGTTTGCAAACGATGTTCCCTGCTTATAAACCAGCTGAAAATCTCTGTTTTTTTTCAGGCTTTCCGAATATTTCATGAATCCATTCTTTCCTTCATGATTTGTCTAAATTTTCTTTTCATTGAATAGCTTTAGATAGAAGAAAAGACCACATAAATTTTATGCGGCCTTTGGTTTTATGCTGATAATTTTTTTCTTCCTTTTAATCTTCTTGCAGCTAAAACTTTTCTTCCACCTTTTGTGCTCATTCTTGCTCTGAATCCGTGAACTTTAGCTCTGGATCTTTTTTTCGGCTGAAATGTCATTTTCATAAGATAAGGCACCTCCTTTAAATTCTAATCAATAACTGCCTGCAAGGCAGTATTTCACTACATGTATGACAGAAAACATCATTTCAATTATATTCATAAACCCCCATTTCGTCAACCCTAAAATCAATAATTTTCGCAGTTTTTTCGGGAAAAATGCCGCTCTGACGCGGTTTTCCGGTCTGCCGCTGCCCGTGCCTTCCGTGTGCTGATTTTCGGTTTATCCACAACTTATCCACACTGTCCGCCGCACGCGTACAAATATCAGTTCGATTTTTGTGCTTTCCACACGATATCTTGTAACCGTAATCAACATTATCCACAATCTGTGGATAACCTTGTGGATAACTTTCGGTTTTGCTGTGTACAACCTGTGGGCATTTCCAATTTTTCCAGTATTTACGCCATGTATAATGTGTATATAAGTTTTCCAGACTTTACACATTTCGGTTTTTCCAGCCCTCTATCCACAATTTTATCAACATAAGATTCCCTGTTATCCACAAACTATCCTCCATTTCATCAACAGGAAAATTTTTTACACATTCTGTGGATAAAAAAATAATTATCCACATTTTTGGGTTGAATAAAACGGCATTTTATTATATCATATAGAAGTAAAAATGCGACTATTCGGGGAAAATTTCGTTTTCCAGACAGAAGTTATCCCCAAAAAGCAATGATTATAGAAGCGGAGCGACAGAAAAAGCATGGAAATCGTACAAGATAAATGGAAAGAAATACTGCAGAGAGTGCGGGACGAGCACGAATTATCTGAGATCTCCTTTACTACATGGATTGAACCACTTACGATCCATTCGGTTGAGGACAATCTGATCACAATCCTGGTTCCATCCGAAAAAATGGGTCTCGATTACGTGAGCAAAAAATATACTCTTCCTATTAAAGTGGCAATCGCGGAAATCACAGGTGTCAACTATGAGATCCGCTTTATTCTTCCGGAAGAAGTGAAACAGGAAAAAGCGCCTGCTCCCGTCCAGAAAAATCTCTATGTGCCGAACCTGAATCCAAAGTATACCTTTGATACCTTCGTGGTCGGCAGCAATAACAAATTTGCCCATGCAGCTTCTCTCGCCGTGGCCGAATCCCCGGGAGAAATCTACAATCCGCTGTTTTTATACGGTGGTGTTGGACTGGGCAAAACCCATCTGATGCACTCGATCGCACATTTTATTCTTCAGAAGAACCCGTCTTCGCGGATTCTCTACGTAACGAGTGAAGAATTTACCAATGAAGTCATCGAGGCTATCCGAAACAGCAACAACACCGCAATGACCAAATTCCGTGAGAAATACCGCAATATCGACGTACTTCTCATCGATGATGTGCAGTTTATTATAGGAAAGGAATCCACGCAGGAAGAGTTTTTCCATACCTTCAATACGCTGCACGGCGCCAACAAACAGATCATCCTTTCTTCGGATCGTCCCCCGAAAGACATGGATATCCTGGAAGACCGCATCCGTTCCCGTTTCGAATGGGGACTCCTTGCCGATATCCAGAGCCCGGATTATGAGACGCGAATCGCCATTCTCCGAAAGAAACAGGAATTAGATGGCTATTCCGTCAGCGACGATGTGATCGAATACATCGCTTCCAATATTAAATCGAACATCCGTGAGTTGGAAGGCGCTCTCAACAAAATCATTGCATACGCAAACCTTGAAAAACGTGAAATCAACATTGATCTTGCAGAGCAGGTGCTGCGCGACATCATCTCCCCGAACGAGAAGAAGGTCATCACGCCGGAATTTATCATCGACACCGTTGCAGATCACTTCGATATTACGCCGTCCGACATTGTCGGCAGCAAGCGGAGCAGCAAAATCGTATTCCCGCGCCAGATCGCAATGTATCTGTGCCGCGAAATGCTCGATGCCCCGCTGACCGGAATCGGAAAAATGATGGGCGACCGCGATCATACCACTGTCATGCACGGCATTGAGAAGATCGAAAAGGAAATGAGTGCTAAAGACAGTGTCCGCAACACGGTAGACATCTTAAAGAAGAAGATCAACCCGTCGAAATAGGCGGAGCCTTTGTAACTCTGTCAAAACGGTTAAAAACGATTTACATTTATATAAGAAGAAACTCATCGGTTGACAGGCCCTTATTTATACACAAACCGATGTGGAAAGCCTGTGGATGAATTGTGGACAAATTTGGGGCCTGAAGTTATCAACATTTCATACACAGGTTCACGTTCGATTATTCACAGAGTTATACAGATCGATTTTTCCAGTATTTCCGCATTCTTGACGGGGTTTTCCACATATCCACAGCCCCTACGACTAAGACTACGGATTTTTACTATATTTTTTCTTTATAAGCAGACTCACCAAGCAGTGAGGAAAGGAGAGTTATCCACAATTATGAAATTAGTGTTTGACAAAGCAGACCTTGTAAAAAGCGTTGCCATTGCGATGAAAGCTGTTTCCGGTAAAACTACGATGCCAATTCTGCAGTGTATCCTGATTGATGCATCTTCCAGCCAGATCAAGTTTACCTCCAACGATATGGAACTCGGAATTGAGACCCTTGTCACAGGTATGATTCTGGAACGCGGTGTTGTTGCTCTGGATGCAAAGATTTTTTCTGAGATTGTAAGAAAACTTCCGGATAATCAGGTTACAATAGAGACAGATGAAAACCTGGTAACAACAATTACCTGCGAAAAAGCAAAATTCAATATTCCGGGACAGTCAGGAGAAGATTTTTCCTATCTGCCGATTCTGGAAACTTCTGACTGTGTTTCCATTTCCCAATTCACCTTAAAAGAACTGATCCGTCAGACCATTTTCTCCATTGCAGCCAATGAGAACAACAAACTGATGACCGGTGAGCTTTTTGAAATCAAAGATAACACACTTCGCGTCGTATCTCTGGACGGACACCGTATTGCGATCCGCAGAATTGAGCTGAAAGATTCGTATCCGGACCGAAAAGTCGTTGTTCCGGGAAAAACCCTGAACGAAATCAGCAAAATTCTGTCCGGCGAGATGGATGATCAGATTGATATTTACTTCTCGGAAAACCACATTATGTTCAAGTTCGATGATACAACGGTCGTTTCCAGACTGATCGACGGTGAATATTTCCGCATCGACCAGATGCTTTCGAGTGATTACGAGACAAAAGTGACGATCAACAAAAAAGAATTCTTAAGCTGTATCGACCGTGCGACACTTCTTGTCAAAGAAGGCGACAAAAAACCGATCATCATCGACATCCAGGATGGAGCGATGGAACTGCAGATCAACTCCGCGATGGGTTCCATGAAAGAAGAGATCGATATCAACAAAGAAGGCAAGGATATTATGATCGGTTTTAACCCGAAATTCCTGATCGATGCACTTCGTGTTATTGACGACGAGGAAATTTCGATTTATCTGGTCAACCCGAAGGCTCCATGTTTTATCCGGAACGAAGAAGAGAGCTATATCTATCTGATTCTGCCGGTAAACTTCAATTCCGTGAGATAAGTCACATAAGTTTGAAATCTGCCGGAACCTTTTCTGAAAGAACTTTCAGCGGTTTTACAGCCACACAGGTTGAAAACTGCGAACTTACGTGAGGAAAAGGCACGGCAGTGCAGGAGGAAAAAATGGAAATTATTACGCTGCGTGAAGATTACATCAAACTGGGCCAGGCATTAAAAGCTGCGGCTCTGGTAGAAGACGGCGTGGAAGCAAAGCTCGTCATCAAGGACGGCGAAGTGACCGTAAACGGTGAAGTAGATACCCGCCGCGGCCGCAAGCTCTATGACGGAGATATTGTCTGCTACAATGGAAATGAGATACAAATTAAAAAATAAGGCTTAAAAACTTAAGCTGATTTTTCACGGACGAGTGCTCATGTATATCAAATCTTTAGAACTGAAGAACTATCGGAATTATGAAAACTTATGCATAAATATCAGCCCCGGAACGAATATTCTCTACGGCGACAATGCCCAGGGAAAGACGAATATTCTCGAGGCTTTATATCTGGCGGGTACGACGAAATCGCACCGCGGCAGCAAGGACCGCGAAATCATCCAGTTTGACCGGGAAGAAGCCCATATCCGGATGATGGTGGAACGGAACGGCAGCACGCATAAAATCGATATGCATCTGAAAAAAAATAAATCCAAGGGAATCGCCATCGATGGAGTTCCGATCCGCAAAGCGTCGGAACTTTTTGGCATTGTAAATATTGTGTTTTTCTCTCCGGAGGACCTGAATATCATCAAAAACGGTCCTGCGGAGCGCCGGCGTTTCCTCGATAGCGAAATTTGTCAATTGTCAAGACTATACATGATCGAGCTTGCCAATTATAATAAAGTGGTGGCACAGAGAAACAAGCTGCTCAAAGAGATTTCGTTTTCCGGCAGAATGGCGGATACGCTCGAGATCTGGGATGAGCAGATGGTCCGCTATGGAAAAAGCATTATTTCCGAGCGGAAAAAGTTTATCAGCCGCCTGAATGATATTTTATCCGAGATCCATCAGAATCTGACCGGAGGAAAGGAGCAGATTCTGATTACCTATGAACCGAATGTGTCCGAGGAAGCGTTTTCCGAAGAGTTAAAAGCCGGAAGAGAGCGTGATCTGCGTTTCGGACAGTCCTACACCGGGCCGCACCGGGACGATTTCTGTGTGCGGGTCAACGACATTGATATCCGTAAATACGGTTCCCAGGGGCAGCAGAGGACGGCGGCGCTTTCGCTGAAACTGGCGGAGATCCGTCTGGTCGAGGAGGAAATTCACGATACACCGGTTTTACTGCTGGATGATGTTTTGTCGGAGCTGGACGGCAGCCGGCAGAATTATCTTCTGCAGAGCATTCACAGCATACAGACACTGATTACCTGTACCGGACTGGACGAGTTTGTCGAAAATCATTTTGAGGCAAACAGCGTATTCCAGGTGGTCGAGGGATCTGTGTTTCACAAAGAAACAGGAGGAATCTAAATGAGTACAGAGAACATGGAAAAGACAGAGTATGGTGCAGACCAGATTCAGATTCTGGAGGGTCTGGAAGCCGTACGGAAGCGCCCAGGTATGTATATCGGCAGTACCTCCGCACGGGGACTTCACCATCTGGTCTATGAGATTGTCGACAACTCGGTAGACGAGGCACTGGCAGGATACTGCAAAAATATTGACGTTACGATTAACCCGGACAACTCCATCACCGTCATCGACGACGGCCGTGGTATTCCGGTCGGCATCAATCATAAGTCGGGCCTTCCGGCCGTTGAGGTTGTCTTTACGGTGCTGCACGCAGGCGGAAAGTTCGGCGGCGGAGGGTACAAGGTATCCGGCGGTCTGCACGGCGTTGGTGCATCCGTTGTAAATGCGCTGTCCAACTGGCTTGAGGTGCGCGTTTATCACGATGGAAAGGTTTACTTCCAGCGGTATGAGCGCGGAAAAACCATGAATAAGCTGGAGGTCATCGATACCTGTCCGATCGAAAAAACAGGTACCGAGGTCCGTTTCCTGCCGGATGACACGATGTTCGAGGAGACGGTTTATGATTACGACGTTTTAAAAACAAGACTCCGCGAGACCGCATTTCTGACCAAGGGACTGCGCATTGTTCTGCGCGATCTGCGCACGGATCCGGTAGTGGAAAAAGCATTCCACTACGAGGGCGGTATCAAAGAGTTTGTCAGCTACCTGAACAAGAGCAAAACGGCGCTCTACCCGGACATCATCTACTGCGAGGGAGAAAGAGACGGCGTTCTCGTTGAGGTTGCGATGCAGCACAACGATTCCTATCAGGAAAATACGTACGGTTTCGTCAACAACATTACGACGCCGGAGGGCGGTACCCATATCGTGGGCTTCCGGAATGCGCTGACGAAAACCTTTAATGAATATGCAAGAGCAAATAAACTGTTAAAAGACAGCGAACCGAACCTGACCGGAGAGGATATCCGCGAGGGTATGACGGCGATTGTCAGCATCAAAATCGAGGAGCCGCAGTTCGAGGGCCAGACAAAGCAGAAACTTGGAAACAGCGAGGCGAGAGGAGCAGTCGACAATATCGTGAGCACTCAGCTCGAGCTGTTCCTGGAGCAGAACCCGGCTGTCGCAAAAACGATCGTTGAAAAGTCCCTGCTTTCCCAGCGTGCGAGAGAGGCTGCAAGAAAAGCGCGTGACCTGACGAGAAGAAAATCCGCACTGGACGGTATGTCCCTGCCTGGAAAACTGGCAGACTGTACCGACAAGGATCCGAAAAACTGTGAGATCTTCCTGGTCGAGGGAGATTCCGCGGGCGGTTCCGCAAAATCCGCGAGAAGCCGTGCAACGCAGGCGATCCTGCCTCTGCGTGGAAAAATCCTGAATGTAGAGAAAGCACGTCTCGATAAAATTTATGCCAATGCCGAGATCAAAGCGATGATTACGGCATTCGGAACCGGAATCCACGACGATTTCGATATCACCAAACTGCGCTACGACAAGATCATCATCATGACCGATGCCGATGTCGACGGCGCGCACATCGACACACTGATGCTGACGTTCCTGTACCGCTTCATGCCGGAGCTGATCAAACAGGGCCACGTTTACCTGGCACAGCCGCCGCTGTTCAAGATTGAGAAAAACAAAAAAGTATGGTACGCATACGATGACGATCAGATGAATCAGATCCTCAATGAGATCGGACGCGGAGATAATAAGATCCAGCGTTACAAAGGACTGGGAGAGATGGATGCGGAGCAGCTCTGGGAGACCACCATGGACCCAGAACGCCGTGTTCTGCGCCGCGTTGTGTTCGATGAAGAGTATTCTTCTGAAATTGATCTTACCTTCAATACGCTCATGGGCGACAAGGTAGAACCGCGCCGTGACTTTATCGAAGAGAGAGCAAAATACGCAAACAACCTGGATATCTAAAAAGTCCTGTGAACTGAAGTGGAGGAAAAGATGGAAGATAATGTTTTTGATAAAATTCACGAGGTCGATCTGAAAGACACGATGGAGGAATCCTACATCAACTATGCGATGAGCGTAATTGCATCCCGTGCACTTCCAGACGTCCGCGATGGCTTAAAGCCGGTACAGAGACGTATTCTGTACTCCATGAGTGAACTGAACAATACGCCGGATAAGCCGCACCGTAAGTGCGCGCGTATCGTCGGTGATACGATGGGTAAATATCACCCGCACGGCGACAGCTCTATCTACGGAGCACTCGTCAACATGGCACAAGACTGGGCAACCCGTTATCCGATGGTGGACGGCCATGGAAACTTCGGTTCCGTCGACGGCGACGGCGCTGCGGCTATGCGATACACCGAGGCACGTTTAAGCAAAATCTCGATGGAGATGCTGGCGGATATCAACAAAGACACCGTAGACTTCGCCCCGAACTTTGATGAAACCGAAAAAGAGCCTGTTGTTATGCCGGCCCGCTACCCGAACCTTCTGGTAAACGGTACTTCCGGTATCGCAGTCGGTATGGCAACGAACATCCCGCCGCACAATCTGCGCGAGGTGGTAAGTGCCATTGTAAAAATTATTGATAATATCATCGAGGAGGACCGTACGACAGATCTCGAGGAGATTCTCGGCATTGTAAAAGGCCCTGACTTCCCGACCGGAGCAGAAATCCTCGGCACCCGCGGCATCGACGAGGCTTACCGTACCGGCCGCGGTAAAATCCGTGTTCGTGCGGTATCAAACATCGAGACACTGCCGAACGGAAAGAGCGAGATCATCGTAACCGAGATCCCGTACATGGTAAACAAGGCGCGCCTGATCGAGAACATCGCCGCGCTGGTAAGAGATAAAAAGATCGACGGCATCACCGGCATTGCGGACCACTCCAACCGTGAGGGTATGCGCATCTGTATCGAACTGCGCCGCGACGCCAATGCAAACGTCATCTTAAACCAGCTGTACAAACATACCCAGATGCAGGATACCTTTGGTGTGATCATGCTTGCACTGGTAAACAATCAGCCGAAAGTCATGAACCTTCTGGAGATGCTGACGTATTATCTGCAGCACCAGGAAGAGGTTGTGACGAGAAGAACGAAATACGACCTGAACAAAGCGCAGGAGAGAAGCCATATTCTGGAAGGACTCTTAAAAGCGCTTGACCATATTGACGAAGTGATCCATATCATCCGTGCATCCGCGAATGCGGCAGAGGCGAAGAAGAACCTGATGGAACGCTTCGATCTGAGTGATGCCCAGGCCCAGGCAATCGTAGATATGCGTCTGCGCGCTCTGACCGGTCTGGAACGGGAGAAGCTCGAGAACGAGTACAAAGAGCTGATGGCGCGCATCGAGCAGTTAAAAGCCATCCTCGCAGACCGCAAGGTGCTTCTTGGCGTTATCCGCAGGGAGATTCTGACCGTATCCGAAAAATACGGCGATGACAGAAGAACTTCCATCGGCTTTGATGAGTACGATCTCTCCATGGAGGATCTGATTCCGCGCGAGAATACCGTCATCACCATGACGAAACTGGGCTATATCAAACGTATGACCGTTGACAACTTCCGCAGCCAGAACCGTGGCGGCAAGGGAATCAAGGGCATGCAGACCATCGAGGACGACTACATCGAGGAGCTTCTGATGACGACGACCCATCATTACCTCATGTTCTTTACGAATACGGGAAGAGTCTACCGTCTGAAAGCATACGAGATTCCGGAGGCGTCCAGAACCGCAAGAGGAACGGCGATTGTCAACCTTCTCCAGCTGCAGCCGGGAGAGAAGATTACCGCTGTTATTCCAATGCGCAAATATGAGAAGGGCCATTATCTGTTTATGGCAACGAAAAAGGGACTGGTGAAGAAGACGCCGCTCGAAGAGTACGAGAACGTCAGAAAAACGGGTCTTGCTGCCATTGCGCTCCGCGATGATGATGAACTGATTGAAGTTAAGACAACTGATAACGAGAAAGAGATTATTCTGGTAACGAAATTCGGCCAGTGTATCCGCTTCAAGGAAAACGATGTGCGTACGACAGGCCGTGTTTCCATGGGTGTACGCGGCATCAACCTTCTGGACGGCGATGAAGTAGTCGGCATGCAGATCTGCACGCAGGGAGACTATCTCCTTGTCGTATCCGAAAACGGCATGGGCAAACGGACGCCGATGGCAGAGTTTACCGTACAGCTCCGTGGCGGCAAGGGTGTCAAATGCTATAAGATTACCGAAAAGACCGGAAACCTGATCGGTTCCAAGGCGGTCAACGAGGATAATGAGATCATGATGATCACCACAGAGGGAATCATCATCCGTACTCCATGCTCCGGCATTTCTGTAATGGGACGGATCACATCCGGCGTTAAGCTGATGGATGTGGACGGCGAAATCAAGGTTGCCAGCATTGCAAAAGTAAGAGACAAAGAGGCGTCTGAGGAGATGGAAGAGAACGAAACGGCTTCTGAGAAAACGCAGGAATAATACAGCGTCGCAAAACGTGTCTGAGAGAAAAAAGCTCAGGCACGTTTTTCTCGCTTGGGGAAAGGGAGAAAAATATGAAACGAATTTTACTGATGGTGCTGCGGAATCTGCTTCTGGTTCCGTGGATGTGGTGCCGGCTCTGTTACCATGCAGCGCATCCGGACAAGTACAGTCTGGAAGAGCACTTTAAAATGCTGCGCTTTATTGTACAGCGGGCGAACAAAGGCGGAAACGTCATTGTGGAATCCTATGGAGCAGAAAATCTTCCGGAGCAGGACGGTTTTGTGATGTATCCGAATCACCAGGGACTGTACGATGTGCTGGCGATCGCAGGAGCGTGCTCGCGTACCTTTACAGTTGTTGCCAAAAAAGAGGTAGAGCATATTCCGTTTTTAAAACAGGTCTTTGCGTGCATCCACGCGCTGTTTATGGACCGGGAAAATCTGCGGCAGTCAATGCAGGTTATCAATGAGGCGGCCGATGTCGTAAAAGAAGGCAAAAACGTCATTCTGTTTCCGGAAGGAACGAGGAGCAGAAAGGGAAACCAGCTGCTGGAGTTTAAAAGCGGCAGCTTCAAGATCGCAGTAAAAGCAAAATGCCCGATCGTGCCGGTTGCGTTAAAAAACTGTTTTGTTCCGTTTGACTCCAATACCGTCCGTCCCGTAACGGTAGAAGTCCATTTTCTCGACCCGATCCCATACGAGGAATACCAGGGAATGAAGACAACAGAGATTGCCGAGATGGTAAAGAAGAGAATTGAAGCCGTCGTAACCGCGTAGCGGTTTCAGAAAAGAGCGTGATATGCGCTCTTTTCTGCTATTCTGGGGGCTGATTTGGGTTCTGTAAGGCATATTTTCTATAATAGTAAGAAAAAAACAAAAAATTCGAAAAAACGGGTTGACAAGAACGTAAGGTTTTTGTATAATAAACCATGCGTCACGAATGAGTGACTGCACATATCATTTTATATTTAGGCATTTGGAGAAGTACTCAAGTGGCTGAAGAGGCGCCCCTGCTAAGGGTGTAGGTCGGGTAACCGGCGCGAGGGTTCAAATCCCTCCTTCTCCGTTTAAAAGCCAAAAACAAAATGATATTTTTGTGGAAAAAGTTCTTGACAGACAGTTTCACATCTGATAAGATAGCAGAGTTGGTGATAGGTTTGAAAAAACTAATCCAAAAAATAAATCAAAAAAGTTCTTGACAAAAGCGAATGAGTTTGATAAAATAAACGAGTTGCTGATCGAAAGAACAGCGAAGAAGTTAAAAAAACTTCAAAAAATAAATCAAAAAAGTTCTTGACAAACGAAAAGCTCTGTGGTAAAATAAACGAGCTGATCCGAGTCGGAACAGCAAAGATCCTTGATAATTAAACAATGAAACACATCCTCGAAAGTTCTGAATAAGTAATTCAAAACGATCGAAAGATCCTTTAAAACAGTAAAAGGGATAAATTAGCTAGTATGTTGATTTTGAACTTGGAACAAACATTTTATCAGAGAGTTTGATCCTGGCTCAGGATGAACGCTGGCGGCGTGCTTAACACATGCAAGTCGAGCGAAGCAGTTAAGGAGATTCTTCGGATGATTCTTAACTGACTGAGCGGCGGACGGGTGAGTAACGCGTGGGTGACCTGCCCCATACCG
>NZ_QUGQ01000022.1:0-65742 GCF_003479155.1 Blautia sp. AF19-1 | reverse complement strand
GGAATCGAGGTGTCTTTCTTTTATGCAAAATCACGAACTTGCTCATTTATAGTAATTAACTGGAAAATACAGATATATAAAGTAATCGTCCAACTAAATGCTATTCTGAATAGAAAAACGAAAAAGTTAGTTACAGTGTCTTTATCTGATAGGCGGTTAGAGCATTTGGTTGAAATCATAAATCAGATTGTATCAAAAGATAATATTTATCTGGGCGAAATTCAAAAAAAGGAGAATGAATTAAAAGAGAATATTTCTTGCCTTTCTCATGATTTACGGACACCACTAACTTCCATTCGCGGATATTTGCAACTTCTATCAAGTGCGCCTGATGAAAAAAGAGCGGAATATATTTCAGCATTATCCGGAAAAGCATTGAGATTAGAACGTCTCATAGATGACTTTTATCAAATCTCTCTTTTAGAAGCAGGACAATATCCATTTTACTATGAAAAGGTTGAGCTATGCTCATTGCTTACTGAAATCCTGCTAGACAATTATTCGATTTTCAGCGTTAATGGAATTGAACCCCAAATAGAAATACCTAATATGGACATCTATCTTAATGCTGACAGAAAGGCGTGTATTCGCATTATACAAAATCTTATATTCAATGCGGTAACATCCACTACAAATAATGTTGTAATTCAACTAATTAATATCGCAGATTCTGTACAACTCTGTATTAAAAATCCTGTTGCATCTATTCCTACAGAAGAATATTCAAAACTGTTGGAACGCTTTTATGTAGCAGATGTTTCAAGAAGTAATGGTACGTCTGGACAAGGACTTTACATTGTGAAAAAGCTATTACTTATGATGAATTGTACAAATCCAATAATTGAAATACATGACCATAATTTTATGATTACGATTGATTTTTCGCCCTTACTCATAAAGAAATAATCTGCCGGACGACGGCAAAAGAAAAAAAGCCGTCGCAAAGCAGAGGTATTTTCACGCGCCATTTCTAAATTACGGCGGCTTTGATTTTCAGAGCCGCCGTTTCTTTTTGCGCGACGACCCATAGCCATATAAAACGGCGGCTTTAGGAGGTAGCCGCCATGAGCGATAAACCATATCGACAATATTCTACTTTCTTTGACTTATCAAAAAAAGCCCGACCATCGCCGGGGACACTTCTACCCTTAGATATGAACTGTCAAATCATCTGAATACCGCTTTCAATTCCCTTGCGCTTGTCTGCGTCTTGCAGACAGGCGCATTTTGCATTTTCGGGAGGTTTTTTCAAAAAAGTTTCGCTTTCATTCGGCGTTTGAAAAAATCGCCTGTATTATCCCGCGAAAAGGGGAGGTACTACCTACCTTTCGGCACGAAAGGAGGTGAGAACATGGAACCTAATCGCGTGGAATTTCAGAAGCAATGTATCTTTCAAAGTTTCTGTAAACGGGTGCTGCACAACGAAGCCTGCAACGCCCATGAGGAAATCCGGCGTCGCAGAGCAAAGGAAGTGTCGTTTTCCGACCTTGCCTTGCATGAGGAGCGGCAGCTTTACACGCTTGACAAGTATTTTCAAGACGAAGAAGCCGAGCCGAGCTATCAGCAGGCGGGAAAGAAAATCACGCCGAAGCTGTTGCTTGAAGCAATCCGCACTTTGCCGGAAGAAAAAAGGAAAGCTATCATGCTGTACTATTTCGAGGGCATGACCGACGTGGAGATTGGAAAGTTATTCAATACGTCGCGCAGCACGATACAGTACAGACGGACAAGCTCTTTTGAAATCTTGAAGAAATATTTGGAGGAACACGCTGATGAATGGGACGAATGGTAAACAATCTGACTTCCCGGACGTTGCCCTTGTTCCCTATCCTGTCATTGTGGCAGCGACAAAGGGCGACCCGGACGCTATGAAAATTGTCTTGCAGCACTTTAGCGGTTACATAGCGAGCCTTTCTATGAGAAAGCTCTGCGACGAGCGCGGAAACGTCTATTTTGGCGTTGACGAGGATATTCGCCAACGGCTGCAAGCAAGGCTAATGAGGGCAATCCTCACATTTAGGGCTGAATAGCTGCACCGATACCGAAACGTCTTAACCCCTTTTTCGTTTCGTATCAATCCGCAGCAGCCCCGTATGTTCCTTGACAAAGAAAGCGACGCAAGATAACGGCGACGCAGTATAGGGCAAACCGGGTACGTCCTTTTTGCGCCGAGCCATACAGAGGGTGCGCCATGACGCTATTCCCCTATCGGGAAAAGCCGAGCGAGAAACACCACGATGGAAAGCAAGTTAGCAGCTTGCGGGCGACGACACGCATTGAGGGGAGATAAGCCTTTACAGCCACAGTCCGAGCGTTCAGAGCGTCGCAGGCAATGGGTAAAGCTGCCTTAAATGAGCAGGGGTGCAATTCCCGCGAGGTTGTGCTAACAGCCGCCCGGTTAAAGCCCACTTTTTGTAACTTGACTTTTTAGCCATTTATGAAAGGGGGTATTTTCCTATGGCAAAAAAGGAAACAACAAGCCCCGCTATCCCTGTATTCCCTATGTTAAAGACCGTTGAGCAAATGAGCAAGCTTAGCGGTATCGGGGAAAATAAGCTGCGCGAGCTTATGGATAGCGGCGAGCTTGAATATATACAGAATGGAAACCGCCGTTTGATAGCTGACGCTGCAATCTGGGACTGGTATCACAGGGCAAAGACGACAGCGAAGCCCCCGGCACGACAGGGAGGTTAAGCTATGGCTATATCAACAAGGCAGGTTAAGAATAAACGCGACAGCAACGGCGTACTGACCGGGCGACCGGGAACAGTTTACGACGTGAATATCAAGTACACCGCCCCGAATGGGGAAAAGAAAACCTATTCCAAAAAGGGCTTTCCGACAAAAAAGGAAGCAACGCAGCATGAAGCAGAGATGAAAGCAAAGCTCCATAATCCGGGGCAGATTGCGTCTATCGCTTCACAGCGGAAACAGACCGTTGCAAGCTATCTGAATGAATGGGTGGAAAGCTATGCAAGAGTGAACTTGCGCCCCTCTACTTACGACGGGTACAAAAAGACGATTGCAAACTATATCAATCCCTATATCGGCGGCGTTGCCCTTAATCAGCTTACCCCCGCTATGGTAGACAAAATGTTTCAGCAGATTATTGACAAAGGCTTGAAACCGTCCACCGCAGCCGGGGCAAAGCGTGTTTTGAGCGTGGCGTTGAGCCATGCCCGGAAATACCGCTATATCGAAACAAACGCAGCAAAGGACACGCTTACGAAGTTTGGAAAGAGCGACAAGACCCCCGACCCTTATACGCCGGAACAGGTAAAAGCCCTTATGCAGCGCGTCGAGGGTACCGTTTGGGAAATGCCCGTTATCTTAGGCGGGCTTTACGGTATGCGCCGTTCTGAAATCCTGGGCTTGCGCTGGCGTAATGTGGATTTGGAAAACAACACCTTTGACGTTTCCGAGCAGCTACCCTTTAAGGTGCCGTCGAAAACAAAAGTCATTGAGGAAATGGCACCGCCGAAATCCAACGGGCGAAAGCTGCCTATCACAGAGCTTGCCCGCCCGTTCTTCCTCAAACAGTTTGCTATGCAGGAAGCGCAGCGCGAACAGGCAGAAAAAGACGGAAAACCATACTATGACAATGACCTTGTTGTAGCGAAGCCGGACGGTTCCCCTATCTCCGCGTCGTGGGTATCTTCCCAGTTTGGAAAACTGCTTGAAGATTTGGATATGCCGCATATCCGCTTTCACGATTTACGCCATACGGCGGCTACGAATATGCACCAACTGACAGGCGACTTCTACACCGTAGGCGAAGTGTTAGGACATACGCTTGCGGGTATCGGCGTATCGCTTGGACTGTCTATGAACTTTGAAGCTGTTACCGCCCGTTATGTGGACGTGCGGCTTGAACGCAAGAAAGAAGTCTTAGACGCTTATCATGGGGCGGTCAAACAGTCTGACCCGGCAAAGGCAGAGAAAGCCGAGCCGAAGAAAGCAAAGAGCGCGGCAAAGAAAAAGAGCAGCGATTTAGAGCTTTAACCGCTGTATCTCTTTACCGCTTCTTATATCGTTTTATAGCCCCGCGTGGGATTTGGGCACCATTTGGGCACCATTTACCGAAAAAGCACCACTAATACAGGCGATAAAAGAAACGCCGAGAACCCGCAAAAACATAGAGTTTATGCGGGTTTCCGGCGTTTTCTAATCCCTCAACCGACCTAAAATCATCTTGCGGCAGAGAGAAAAATTCTACTATTTTTTATTTTTTCCATTTACAAGAAAATAACTAATTCCAGGCATGATGTCTTCCGGATCTATTCCACGCGCCACAGACTTCATCACATCCTCCTGGACCTTCTTAAATACATTTTGGCAAAAAAAATGACCATTTTCTATTTCATAACAACCCTTATCTTTTACGTCTTCTTTTTGTTTTGGCGGCTTCGGGTCTGGCAGTTCCGCTTTCACCTTTTTAAATGTAAATCTTCTCCTTACCGCGTAGTCCAGTGCCTGAAGTGATCTGTCTGCGGTATTCATCGTTCCTATAATATACAAATTTTCCGGCACAGAAAAATCATCATTTGAAATTCCGGTTGTAATCTCCTGCCCTCTATATTCAATTCCATAAAGCAGTTCACCTAAAATCTCGGAAACATTAGCCCGGTTTATTTCATCAATGATAAGGACATATTTTTTATCTGGATCATTTCTTGCATCACTTGCAATTTTTTTGAAAACGCCATCCTTATTGACACCCCGGGCGTCAATTGTTTCCATAAACTCGTTGTAGCTATAGCTGGGATGAAATTGGACAATTTGGATCTGTTTCTCGCAAATTTTTATATTTTTTTTGTCATTCTCTTTCTCCTCATTGGTGCCTTTGTTATTAATTCTCCCTTCGAATAGATTCAAAGCTTTTATATCAGAACAATTCTCTCCCGTAACTATTTTTACCGCTTCGATTTTTGCTTTGCGCGTTTTTCCGGTTCCAGGCGGGCCATAATAAATCCTTTGCTTACTATCATCACATAATTTTTTGAAATTAAATAGCTTGTCTTTTATCAGATTTTCTTCCGTAAGATATTCTTTTAATCCATCAATAATTTCCCCTATTCTGTCTTTATCGTTCCATCCTTTATCCCGATTTTGTTTTAAAGGCGTATCACCCCATTTTTTATCGTAATAAGTCGGTTTTTCCCCTTCAATATAATAAATATTCTGATCTATTTTTAAATTTCTAGTCCCATCTTGGACATCTATAACCTTTATAATTCCAATTACTTCTTTCCTTCCTTTTTCTATAACTAAAATTATTCCCGGAAAACCATTGACTTTTCCGTATTCCTGTGTTGTAAGGACATCTCTTTTTGACGCCAATGCCTCAAGCATATCTTTCAAAGTAGGATCATCCGTTCCATATTTCTCTTTACAATTTTCTATAGTCTTAAGTACTTTCTTATCAGCTGTCCATGTTTTCACAGCTTTTATATTTTTTAGCCAATCATTATCATTTTGATTACTCATAATGTCTCTCTATTCTTTTTCATTTATGTTCAAAAAGTCTTGGTTTCGTCAACTTGCTTCGTAATATCTAAGATAGAATTTGGAATATATGAAGTGACCTAATGAATTTAATTTTTGATGATTTTAAGCATAAGAAATAAAGTATTTTTCCTATGACAGCTTTTTTATTTTCCAATCACTTAAATCAACTAACGGTCTATGCGCCTACCAATTGCTTATTTCTTTATTCAATAAAAACAAGCTACTTCTTAATCCATACCTGTTTCTAACCTTTCGTCTCTGATGTTACATTATTGTATCTCCAGATCCTCAAAAAACTCTCATCTCAATATTTTTACTAATCGTCTTCATCCTATTCATTCTTTTGAGCACTCCGCTTTAACTCTAATTTTTTTAAAATTTCATCAAATTTTTTAAGTCCATCCCTTTTTATTATTCCATCTTTAATATATTCCTCATAAATCGGCTTGATCTGATATTCAATACGATATTCTAGGTATCCCTTTTCGTCTTCTACTGCTTCATTTTTCCTTCCCAAGAAATATGTATGTCCAATCTTGATATCATTCACATCCATATCCTGATCTTCTAAATATTCTTTGCTAAAAATGCCATCTTCTTCATTCATCAATTTATCATATAGCTTTTTCGCCTTTATTCCTACATTTTTATCTATCCAACTTCCTTCGATTTCTTCTCCATTCGATTTCACTTGCACAAATGCAAATCTTCTCCGTACCGCATAATCTATAGATCCAATGGATCGATCCGCTGTGTTCATAGTTCCAATAATATATAAATTATCTGGTATAGAAAACTCCTGTTTCCCATTAATCGCATATGGGGTAGCTATCGACGATTCGCGATATTCAAGACCATATATTAATTCTCCAAGTACAGAAGCCAATGGTGCTCTGTTAATTTCATCGATGATTAATACATACTTTTGTTTCTTATTACCTTGTGCTTGTTTACAAAATTTTTCAAAAATCTTGGATTCGGTCACGTAAGTAATTCCATTATTTCTTTTAGCTGGTTTAACTGTAATTCCTCTTACAAAATCCTCGTAACTATAGGACGGGTGAAATTGAACAATTTTATAATTGTCTTTATATTCATTTTTCAATAATTCTTGGGCTGAATTATAAGGATTTTGCGTATCAACCCTGTCACTTCCTGCCAACAACTTTGCCGCAATAATAGTTGCCGAATACGTTTTGCTTGTTCCTGGAGGGCCATACAAAATAACCTGTTTGTTCCATCCATTTTTAAATATTTCAATTACTTTTTCTACCACTCCCTCGTTCTTTGGAGAATTGTCTTCAACGTTTGAAATCACATTTTCTTCACTCATTTTTCCGTTCCTTTCGCAATTCTTTATTTTTTCCTGGTGCCTTATTTATTCTTTCTTTTTTCAGCACACACTGAATGTGTAATCACATTCCACTCATTAACTTTCATTATACCATGTGTTTTTGTTACTGTACATATTTCAGCATATATTTTTTATGCAAAAAGCTTCTATTTTTTAACTATTTTTCGCTTTTTATACATATTTTGTACAAAAAGATTGTCCCAATTTTCCGTCTTCTTTTTCTACAGTATCAGGCTTGCATCTGGCTTCAACCGTTTCCCTTTTCACTTCTATCCGCAAATCACCCTCACCGCCTCCCTTACTTTCCTGTCCTCCATCGTCTCATACAGCTTCAGCACTTCCATCCTTTGATCCCGATCCAGCCCCCGCTTTTTCGATACGTATATTTTGCACTGCAGTTCCCCTTCCTCATCCCACGCTTTTTCATTTCTCGGACATCCATTCAAATAGTCCCATTTTTCTTCATAAAACTTCCGCAACACTGCAAACGCCGTATTCCAGTCCATCGTTTCCTCTTTCTGCGTATCCAAAGCTGTCCTATTTTTACTGTTTCTCTGCTTTCCTTCCAGATTTTCTTTCTTCTCTTCCTTTTCTTCTCTCTCCCACTGTCTTCTCACAGCGTTTTCTTTTCCATAAAACTCCAAAACCCCACCGATTTCCGTCAGTACTTCATTTCCCCAAAACAACAAAAAACTGTCCAGATCTGTCCAGATAAACCAGCACTTCCGGAAGGAACAAAAAAACATGTCTCACAGCTTCCTCCCAGTGTGCTGTTTGATACTTTTGCACCAGCTGTCCTTCCATTTCTGTTTCTTCTATCACTTTTGCTTCTTCCGTCAGTTCTGTTTTAGCGCGCAGTCTTTCCCCATATCCGTTTCTTTCACTGTCCAGATCTTCCTGTCCGAACCAGCTGTTCCGTGTCCCCCTGAACCGATTTTTCATGGTTCGACTTTCCATAATTCGACTTTCCATGATTCGACTCTCCATAAATTGCTTTTCCAATTCCGGTTTTCTCTTTACCGGCCAAAATGTTAATGGCTGTCTTCCCATAAAACTGCACACACCATACCGGCAGAACCGCCCTTCTCCTTTATCCTGGCCTTTCAGTACAATTTCCAGCCATTCCTCTGCCAGAAATTCTTTTGATCTTTCCGTCTTTTTTACATCTGTCTTTTTCATCGTCACCTTTCCATCCTTTCCTCAAACATCCATTTCCAGAATCACCCGAATAGCCTCACATACCTTTGGTTCCATGTCTTCTTCCAGCAGCCACTGCAGAATCATTTTCTCCTGGTGATCCAGCTTATATCTTTTTTGAATGATTTTTTCCAGCTGCAATTTTGTAAATGCTACATCTAAATCGTAATCAATCCAGTTATCATCGTACATACCGTAAATATTCTGATAATAGTTTTCTAAAATTTCATATGATTCTTCTAATGTCATGTCTGTCCTCTTCTCTCTTCCATTTCATTTTGCTTTTCTTTAAAACGCATTTACCCCGGAAGAGAAATTTCTTTTCTTCCGGGGTAAATGCGTTCTTCCTATACCTCAAGTGGGGCGTACAGACTGCGGAAATGATTTTTCAAACATGCTCCAGCGTCCACTACAGAATTCTTTTTCTCTGTCCCTGTTGTTTTTTCAAAAATTCTCAAACAGCCCCTCAATTAATCTGCTGTTCTCTACGCGATCAGCCAATTTCTCCAGTTCTTCTGTTACTTCTCCGCCCAGTTCCTGGTAGAATTCAAACAATCTTTCCTGGCGTTCCTGGCATCCTGGCACTTTTTCCCATTCACGCGCCATTTTTTTGGAAAACAGACCGTTTACGTTATAAGTTTTCTGTATCTCCTGCTCTCCATAATATTTCAGATCAAGTTCGCGCGATGTCGGCTTTTCCAGTTCCGCGCGCATCTGGCCGAGGATAAAGTCCATGGAAAATTCAGGGCTTTCCCATTCCAGAAAAGCGCGGTACATTTCCACATCAGTATCGGCGTTTCTTGGAAATCCCGGTGCCGACATATATGGTGTCCGGATGTCTCTCAGATTGAAAAACAGAGCCGCATACCAGTTCAGATGCTCCGGATGTTCCGCTAAAAGATGACGCAGCATTGGGATGTTTCCGGCTTTCATCACCTGCTCTGCTTCTGCAAGCTCGATTAATCCCGGATAATGCTCGATCATATATTCCGTCAGCTCTTCTCCTGCACCGGCGATGGCCTGACCCAGTGCCTCTTTTTCTCCGTATGCTAAACCCATATTATCAATATCATAATGGTCGATGCAGTAATCCAGCATTTCCGGACTGCCGGACAGAATCGCCGCTGTGAGAATGTTCGGAATATAGAATTCTCCGACTATTGTTTCCCGGCGAATGCTGTAGTATGTTTTTCTGGCTCCCGGAGTTTGATCCATGTAACAGATGTATTCCCAGTATTCCATATTGTCTTCCGTCATTTCCCTGTCTTTTTCTTCGAACATCTTCAACAATGGAATATTTCCACTCATCACAACAAGCAGATAATTGGGCGCATCGGTCCAGCACAATTCATCCCGCAGATAAATCCTTCGAAACGGAACGGCATTATCTTTATCCGCGCAGACAAATAGTTTTGCAATTTCTTCCATGTGGGACGGTTCCTGTACCTGAAGAAGTCCGTCGATCGTTGTACTGGCTTCAACTGCCCAACGGCAGACATCTTCCCGGCCACAGCCTCTTCCATACCAGTAAACGTAGGATGCCAGTGGAGTCTCATTTTTGTAGTACCAGCCCTGGTGCAGGCCTTTTCGGCCAAAGAGTAATTTAATTTCTTTCAGTTCTGCGTCCTGATCCAGGAGTTCCCGGATCTTTTTCACATACCTGATTTTTTTCCCGAAGTCATCGAATGGTATGGGTTCCTCCGGAATATGTATTTTCTGTACTTCTTTCTCAAGAATCTTTTTTTCTATCGGATTCATTGCATTTAAGATCGCCTCTTTCATCTTCCTTTCCCCTTCCAATTGTAAGGCTGAAGTTTACGTTTCTTAAGCCGTCTGCTGTTTTTGGCGCTAGCTGTCCTGTCCTTAAGGTAAGAATAGCACAGTCATTGTTTTTGTTCATCCATCAGCATTTTTTCCATTTCATCAAGATATTTTTCCGTTTTTATATTTCTTTGCTGGTAGCTCTCCAAAAAATCCATCACATTCGTCAGGCCTTTCTTTTTATTTGTCGGGCCGAGGTACAATATAATTCTTTCATCAATTCCATATACTAGCTCCTCAAAGAAATACGGATTCACCTCTTTCATACGCTGTCCTTTCTCATATGCGGTATCTGCATGATTGGTTATATTGATATCCACTAAGGACGCCTGTAGTTCCTCCAGTCTCAAATCTTCCTGGTCTAGTAAAACCAAATCGACTTCTGTCTTATCATCTCTATAGTAATAGCATGTTTTATGCCATAAATGATATGCCGTATGCGAAATAACCACAGATTTTAACGCAATTTCGTTTATCTGACGGACGCTTTCCTCTTTCCGTTTTTCCCCTGTTTTTACTACATGATTTGCGATTAACCAGGCAATCTGATTTACGAGAAATGGTACTGTGATCATATATTTTGTGCCATAATTGTCTCTATATAGATTCCCTATGACTACAACAACCTTCATATTTTCAAGCATTCTTAATATGTCTTCGATGACTTGTCTTTCTACTCTTTTAAACGTAATTCCCAGTTCCTGTCCTAAATTCCCAATGATTTTACTCCGGCGTGTACTTCTCTCACCTGTGAATATGGTATCCAGTAAACCGTCAAGCTGCAGATCTTCTTCCCAGCTGCACACTATAATACACATCGTCAAAAATACAGCCTGACACAGTTCTGTTTCAGACATATCAGCAAAGCTGCATTCGATAGGATTCCTTCTTACCGAGAAGGCCAGATTGTCTACGATTGAGTCTTTGATATAATTCCACAAACCTTTTGTTCCTTTGTATTTCTCTGTGCCATATAGTCCGCCAGACATTAAATACGATGAAAAATCCATTCTTGTCGTTCGTCTGGCTTCTTCATATGACATAAATGAAATAGAACGGAAACACCCTATGTACCAGCATCTGTCAACCTTCAGAAAAGCATAGGAATCTGTACCAGACATAACTACTCTCTTACCCCTGGATGTATATTGATCCATCAAAATACCAATTCGATTTGTAAAATCTTTCATACAGGTTATTTCATCTATAAACACATATTTATGGTCATCATTCAAACGATCTAACAATTGCTGTAGCGTATCCAAGTCTCCATCTGTTTTTCTATCAAATGAAATATATACGCACTTTTCGTATGCTGCAAGTTTTCGGATTGCTTGTAATAGTCCCGTTGTTTTTCCTGTTGAAGGCAATCCTGTTATACCATACACTGCCTTTCTATACGCTGCCCTTCTATACACTGTCTTTCTGGATCTTTTACAGTAATTAAGGATTTCCTCCACAAAATCCCGTTCCTCATCAATCCCGTCCAGCCACTTCTCTACATACGCCTTCAGTTTGCTTCCCGTCAGGGCAAAGTAACCCTTCCCTTTGACTTCTTCCGGCAGCATGATGCATCTGTTTTCGGATTCGTTTTTGATTTCATTTTCAGATTCATTTTTAAATTCGTTTTCAAAAAATACTGACATTTTCTTTCCCTCATTCTTTCTCCTGGGCGTGTTTGAAACGGCCTTTCGCAGCCTGCATATGTTTTTTACATGCTCTGGCTGCGTCTCTTAAAATTATTTTTCCGGGAGAGTACTGCTTTCTCCCCCGGAAAAATATCGCTCAGATGCGGATTTTTTCATCTGCTCCTAATCGTTGCTTCTAATCGTCTTCTAATCGTTTTCAATCGTCCGCAAACAGCTCATCGATTCGTCTGCAATGCTCGATATAACCGGTTATTTCGCTCAGTTCTTCTGTTATTTCTCCGCCCAGTTCCTGGTAAAATTCAAGCAATCTCACCTTGCGCTCCATGCAGTCTGGCACTTTGATCCATTCATACGTCATCTTTCTGGCAAACAGGTCGTTCACATGATAAGGTTTCTGTATCTCCTGTTCTCCGTAATACTTCAGATCAATTTCTCTTTCTGCCGGCTTTGCCAGTTCCGCGCGCATCTGGCCGATAATAAAGTCCATGGAAAATGCAGGACTCTCCCATTCCAGAAAAGCACGGTACATTTCCACATCGGTATCGACGTCTCTTGGAAATCCCGGTGCTGACATGTATGGTGTCCGTATGTCTCTCAGATTGAAAAACAGAGTTGCATACCAGTTCAGATGCTCGAAATGTGTCTCTAACAGATAACGCAGCAGCGGCACATTTCCGGCTTTCATCACCTGATCCGGCTCTGCAAGTTCGATTAATCCTGTGTAGTGTTCCAGCATGTATTCTGTCAGCTCTTTCCCCTCACCGGCAACTGCCTGACCCAGTGCCTCTTTTTCTCCGTACGCCAGGCTTGCGCCATCGATATCATAATGGTCGATGCAGTAATCCAGCATCTCCGGACTGCCGGACAGAATCGCCGCTGTGAGAATACCCGGGATATAAAAATCTCCGACAATCGTTTCCCGGCGAATGCTGTAATAGGTTTTTCTGGCTCCCGGAATACGATCCCATTCACAGGTGTATTCCCAGTACTCCATATTTTCTTCCGTCATTTCCTCGTCTTTTGCTTCAAACATCTGCAGCAGGGAAACGTTTCCGCTCATCACAGCCGCCAGATAATTGGGCGCATCGGTCCAGCACAGTTCTTCATGAAGATACATCTTTCGGAACGCAACGACACCGTATTTATCCATGCTGATAAATTTCTTTGCAATTTTCTCCAGATGGGACGACTCCTGTACCTGAAGAAGTCCGTCAATCGTTGTGGCAGATTCGAGTGCCCACAGGCAGACATCTTCCCTGCCGCAGCCTCTTCCATACCAGTAAGTATAGGCGGCCAGCGGAATGGCATTTCGGTTATACTGGTTTGGTTTCAGTTGATTTTCATCAAAGAATCTCTTGATTTCTTCCAGTTCTGCGTCCTGATCCAGGAGTTCCCGGATCTTTTTCGTATCCCAGACTGTTTTTCCGATATCATTTAAGGCTGTGGATTTTTTCAGGTGTACTTTCTGCAGTTCTTTCTCAAAAATCTCTCTTTCTACTGGGTTCATTGCATTTAAGACTGTCTCTTTCATTCGTTTTTCCTTCCATAATAATCTCTTTTTTCTCTTGTTAATTTCCTGTTCTTTTTGTTTCATCTCCATAAAGAAGCGCCTCTCCCAATGCTTCGATTTCGCCCCTGCAGACTACCGGGTTTTCCAGTTTGTAATGGTCGAAACCATATTCCAGCATTCCCATATCCCCTGAGAGAATGAGTGCGGTGAGTACATTTGGAATACAGAATTTTTTCGAAACGTTTTCCCGGCCTATCGTATAGCAAGGCAGCTTTCTGCTCCTACAAGGGGCAAATTCTTCCTTCCAGCCAAGGTCTTCTTCTTCATCCTCTTCTTCCATTTGTCTTTCCTTTTCAAATGCCTGCAATAGTGCAATATTGCCACTTAAAATAGCAACCAGCGTATTCGGTGCATCCGTCCAGAAGTTCGCGGATTCCTTTTGTATTCCAGACCGCTTTTCCTGCATCCCGGAAAGAGTGTGTCTGTTTTGTGTACACTTTCTGCAATTCTGCTTCCAGGATTTTTCTTTCCTTCGGATTCATTTTGTTTAAAACAGCTTCCTTCATCTTATATCTCCCCTTCCAATCTTCAGCGCAAGGCTGCTTTCCTTCGCTGTTTGCTGTTTTTTTCGTCAGGTATCCTTAAAACAAAGGTACCACACTCCTTACCTTTTCGCATTCATCCGTCAGATGAAAACGGATATTTTTCATTCATCTGTCAGATGAATTTTCTCGTTAATGTTCACTCAGTACCTGAACACTTGCTGTTCAGGTACGTAAGAATGTGATTCAGGTGTGAGCAGCCCTCCTTTTGCGAAGCAAAACTCTAAATGAGGGCTGCTTACGTTACTGTTCGCAGGATACCTGTGAACAGTAACATTTTCTCCCTTGTAATTAAATGCCCTTTATGATAAGGTTAAGATATCTTTAGATTTGACTTTTATTCGTAGCTATGTCTGTAAATCATGCAGACACTTCCATTTAGAAAGGAGCAAATACCCCCGATGGGAATCTATCTAAACAGCAGCAGTGCTTTTGGATTATTTCGCAGAGATTGTCTATCAACCTATTTCATAGATAAATCTTCTATCTTAAAAGAACTTGTTCCACTCGTTGAATCAGATGATTATGATCCGGAAAAAACCGTTTTGAATTCTCAAAACAGTCAAAAATATGTGGCGATTACCAGACCGCGCAGGTTTGGAAAAACCGTCATGGCCAATATGATTGCTTCCTACTTTGGCAGAGGAATTGACAGCAGTAAAATTTTTGATCGATTAGCTGTCTCTCAGTATCCCTGGTATCAAAAGCACTTAAACCAGCATAATGTGATTCATATCATGTTCAATGAGATTCCTGCTGAAATCACCGATTATAACCATTATATAAACCGCATAAAAAAAACGCTGCTTCTGGATCTGCAAAAAGCTTACCCAGATGCTGCGATTGAAAAAGAGGACTCGGTATGGGATGCGTTGACCAGAATTTACGAATATTGTAACCAGGAACAATTTATTTTTATATTAGATGAGTGGGATTACATTTATCATCAGCCTTATATGACCGATGCAGATAAGACTGCCTATACCAAATTTCTGAGCAATCTTCTGAAAGATAAAGCTTATGTAGAAATGGCCTATATGACCGGTATTTTGCCAATTGCAAAATATTCCAGCGGTTCTGAACTGAACATGTTTTTTGAATATTCTATGGCAACCCGCGCAAAATTCAGCGAATATTTTGGGTTCACGGACGATGAAGTCAATCTGTTATATCAAAGATATTTGCAAATAGAAAAAAATCCTTCCGTTACGCGGGAAGGATTGGAATTATGGTACGATGGCTATCAGACCGCAGGCGGAAAAAAACTCTATAACCCACGCTCTGTCGTAGGGGCTTTAAGTGACAATCAATTGGGAAATTACTGGACAAGTTCTGGTCCGTACGATGAAATTTTCTATTATATCGGCGCAAATGTAGATGCTGTAAAATATGATATTGCTCTTATGGTCGCCGACATTCCCGTTCCTGCCAAAATTCAGGAATATGCGGCAACGTCTATGGAACTGAAAACAAAAGATGAAATTTTTTCTGCCATGGTAGTCTATGGATTTTTAAATTATTCCAAGGGCTATATATCCATACCAAACAAAGAGTTGATGGACAAATTTGCCGAAGTAATTCAAAGAGAACCATCCCTTGGAAATGTTTACAAGCTTGCGAAAGAATCCGGCCGAATGCTTGCAGCTACAAAAGCCGGCGATACGAAAACAATGGCCGAACTGCTGGAATACGCACACAACACCCACAGCCCGCTGACACTGTATAACAATGAAGCGGAACTGGCTTCTATCATTCGCTGGGTATATTTGAAGGCTTTAGATTTTTATCGTATTGAACGGGAAGATAAAGCCGGTATCGGTTATGTTGATTTTATTTTCTATCCATTTCAAAAAAATGATGATGCCATTATCATAGAATTAAAAGTTAACCACTCTGCTGATGAAGCCATCCAGCAAATCAAAGACCGGCAGTATGCATTACGTTTTGAAGGAAAATTTGGCGAAAAAGCGGAATATACCGGTCGTATTCTCGCGGTGGGTATTGCTTACCATAAAGACGATATCAAAAAACTTCATGAATGTAAGGTGGAGGTTCTTCGTGAGAAAATTGTCTGATGCAGTTTTTCTGTCTATGATATTTATAAATTTTTTCTCATCCTTGATTTTTTAAGAGCAGGCGGAAATTCGCCTGCTCTTTTACACGCAATTTTATTCTTACCGTCATAGAAATTCTTACTTGCAAGTTTTCTCAGAGCTTGTTGGGGTACGCTCTAAGTTCTTTTCAAATTTCATGCAATTCTATCGTAATTTACAATTTTTCTTTCCGCTTTCTCATCTCTTTTAGTTTCTGGTTCATGCTTTCCGCCACCATATGGTCATTTACATATACGATCAGATTCACCATAACATAAACTCCAATAATCAAAACCTCCATCAGCACGACCATTTTAGCTTTATTGAAGTAAAACCATCCGAACGCTCTGCCAAGCCCCAAGACAGCACAGTTGATATAGACAAAATAGATGATCTGCCTTGCGATCATGCCCTGTTTGGATAATTCTTTTCCTTCCTCATCCGGGTACATCAAAATCGGGATGGAGCATACAGCGGAAACCAGCAGAATCTGCCAGAGAATCCTGACACTGATCTGGGCATCCAGACCGCACATCACAGTAATATAGATCGCGGATGCAAGCAGAACGCACACGGTAATTTTTGAAAAAATATTTGCAAGAATTTTTATTTTATTCATCATTGTTTTCGCCTCCCTACAATCCCAGTCGTTCTTTCAGAACCGGCACATACTGCCGGGAAATAATCACTTTTTCCTCATTTTCGAGTAACGCTTCAAATCTGCCGCCAAAAGCAGGCGACAGATGCCGGATTTTGTCCAGATTTAGAATCATAGATTTGGAGGCCCGCATAAATGGAAAAGACACCAGCTGTTCTTCTAACTGATACAGTTTTTCTTTAACTTCATAAACATTCTTTTGTCCATAGGCAAAAACCTTATTGTCCGTTGCCTCAAAATAAAAAATATCCGGAAGTGCCAGAAGAGTAATTCCTTTTGCATCGTATCCCGTAATTTTCCGATCCCCGTTTTTCAGTTTGCAGATCAGATGGTTGATGTCATCCGTCAGCACACGGCATTTGATGATGATTTCTTCCTCTTCGTCCGGAGATGGATTGATGATCGTTATCTTCACATTGGTCCCCTCTTTTCCCTATCCTCTTTTATATCGGATTTTCTTAGAGATGTCTATCCCTTGTATGGTATGCTGTATAAAAATTTTCGAATCAGTTTCAACTTTTTTGCTGTATACGGCTGATAGCGGATCGGAAAATCCATCCATTTCTTTTTATCCACGATGCTGCGCTTATGTGTGAATTCCGCAAATCCGGCCTCACCGTGATAGCCGCCCATACCGCTTTCTCCTACACCGCCAAACGGCATCTCACTGGTAGCAAGATGAATCAGTGTGTCGTTGATGCAGCCACCGCCAAACCGACACTTCTCCAGAACCGTTTTCTTCACCTTTTTGTTTTCCGTAAAGCAGTACAGGGCAAGCGGTTTGGGACGTTGATTGATCCAGGAGAGTGCATCCTCAAGTTTTTCATACGTCAATACTGGCAGGATGGGACCAAAAATCTCCTCCTGCATGACCGCATCTTCCCATTCTACGTGATCCAACACAATAGGTTCGATCCGCAGTTGATAAACTTTCCAAAGACAATGCGTCTTGCCGCAAGCCGGATCTTACTGCTTTTTTCTACAATGCATGGGCTTTTTCCGCCAAGTTCCAGTGTCACGGGCGTCAGATGTCTTGCAGCACTTTCCATGACCTGCTTTCCGACCGCTACACTTCCTGTGAAAAAAATCTTATCAAATTTTTCCTGTAAAAGTGCCTGATTTTCCTCCCGTCCGCCTAAAACAACGGCAACATATTCTGGTGGAAAACATTCTTCTAACAGATCTTTCAGGACATTTGCACTGGCCGGTGCATAAGCACTTGGCTTTACCACCGCAGTATTTCCTGCCGCAATGGCATCTACCAGCGGTTCTAACGTCAGCAGAACAGGGTAATTCCACGGGCTCATAATCAGCACATTGCCATAAGGAGAAGGGCTTTGATAACTTTTCGCAGCGAACTGCGCCAGCGGTGTTCTGACATGTTTTTGTCTGCAAAGCCGCCCTAAGTGCTGCTTCATCCAGCGGATTTCCCCCTGCACCAGTCCAATCTCACACATCACACTCTCCGTCTTGCTCTTTCCAAGATCCGTATGCAGCGCTTTGCAGAGGATCTGCTCCTGTTTTTGCAAGGCCATTTCCAATCTGCTCAAAGCCTCCATCCGCACATACAAACGCCCATTTAATGCGGTACGAACCGAAACAATACGATCCGCATTTACAATCGTTGTCTTTGATGCACGCTACATACATTTTCTTGTTATTTTCTCTTCCAGCTGATACAGTCTGCTTTTAATTTCATAAAACTTATTTGACGTATAAGCAAACACCTTGTTTTGCACTGCCTCGAAATATAAAATATCTTCTGTTCTTATGGAAACACATTATTTCTTTTCTGTGTATCCCCGGATAGATTCCCCTTTGCTTCTTACATACTCTTTTATTTCTGCAAATTCTTTCGTAAAATTTACATATTCGAGTATAACGCCCTCTTTTTCCGGGTCATCGATCTCTCTTTCTGTAATATTCATAACTGTCTCTTTTCTCATTTTTTATTCATTCTATAGTCGAAGGATATATTTACTTCCCATCTTTCTCCGGAAGAGCTGTCATGCACAAAAAAATAATTCCAAATACCACAACACATCCAACCATAAGCATCACCATCTGATTTACACTTACTACAGACCCCTGGAACTTCGGGTTACAATCCAGTGTATCACGAATCGCAGTAATCATTTCTTCTGGCAGCTGATTGTTCTCCATCTCTTCGAAGATTCCACGGAGCATATGATTTTTCAACAGAGAAGTTCCGTAGGTACTTGGCAGATACGACAGTACTTTCTGCAGGCCGCTGCCGAAATTTGAAATCGGCATGTAAGCTCCGCATAAAAATCCATACCCGGCACTTACGATCGTTCCCACTGCGGATAACTGACCCTGGGTTGTCAGTGGAAAACTGACGATGCTTGACAACGTGCTTCCAAAGAGTACCAGTAAAATTTCATCGAGAAGAACCCAGAATACATCTACAGCGCTCATATACCAGCCCATTTTGTACATATAGCCAAGGCATAATACAAGCGCAAGCCCATTCACCAGCAGGGAATTGACTACAGTAGATAAAAAATACCCAAGATAAAGCTGTGCTTTGCTGATTGGCGATACATTAAAATCTTTCCTTGTTCCGTTTGCCCGGTCCTGTACCATCGTAAGATTCACGCAGAATGTCACAGTCACACAGCTGACTGCCAGAAGAGCCGCGGCAAGCTGTGCGGCCACCGTTCCATCGACCAGTTTGTCTGAGATTGTAATCATGTCCGGGATCGCGGACACAAAGGAATCTCTGTATACGTTTGCCAGAAATGTAGCATACAGCAAAATCAGAATTCCCGGAGTAATTAAAGCCGAAAAAAACATTCCTCTGTCTTTAAAAAACAATTTTCTGTTTCGACTTATAAGTGCAAATACTGCCTTCATCTGTGCTCACCTCCCAATGTTTTTCCGGTTACAGCAAGAAATACATCATCCATTCTGCCCTTTACCACTTCATAATCACGGAATATTTCCTGATGTTCCACGATCAGCCGGGTAGCCTCTGCGGTATTTTTTACTTTTAACTGATAGCCATCCCGGATCTTTTTATACTCTCTGCCCAGTGTTTTGATTTCTTCTTCTGTCACACCATAAACAGACATAGTGTCCTGCACATACTCATTTTTCAGCTCAAAAGGAGTTCCTTCTGCCACGATGCTTCCTTTATCCAGAATCACCACATAACCGGCATTTGCAGCTTCTTCCATGTAGTGCGTAGTCAGAAAAACTGTCAGCTTTTCTTCCACTCGAAGTTTTTCAATGATATCCCAGATCAAAAGCCGCGTCTGTGGGTCAAGTCCTGTCGTTGGTTCATCTAAAATCAGAAGTTCGGGCCGATGCAGCAAGGCTCTTGCAATATCAATTCTTCTTCTCTGTCCGCCGGACAGTTTTCCGACCGGCCGGTTCAGATAATCTCCGAAATCAAAAATCTCCACCAGTTCCCGCAATCTTTTTTCAAACGCTTTTCCTGTTATTCCATAAAGCGCTGCTCTGTTTTTCAGATTTTCCCTGACGGTAAGTGGCTTGTCCAGCACACTGTCCTGAAATACCACGCCAAGCATTGTTCCAACTTTCCTTCCGATCTTATCCAGATCTGTGCCCTGGATCTGAACCGTTCCGCTGTCTTTGCGAAGCTGCCCGCAGATGATCGAAATCGTTGTGCTCTTCCCTGCCCCGTTTACACCAAGGAATGCAAAGAGCTCTCCTTTTTTCACCTGAAAACTCAGATCATTGACTGCTTTTACATCACCAAAGCTTTTCTTTAAATGAGTGATTTTAATCATATCTGTTTCCATTACGCCTGCCCTCTCCTTTGATTTCTTTGCTGTTCCACATAAAAAATATCAGACAATTTCAATTGATACAAAACGTGATTTTTATATCCACATACCGATGTTTGTCCAAATACAGCTTCCCGAACATTCTGCACCCAGGATGCTTCCCTGTTGTGGCAATATACCATAACATGTTCTTCCCGCTTTGGATCAATCTGTTCCACCTCACATGTCATCCATCTCACCCCCAGTTATTCCTATTTCTTTTATATATGATTTTACAGCATTCGTCCAGTCTGCATGATGTGAAATGCAGAAATTCGCGGGTAAGATGCCAATTTCTGTTGTCTGCTCGTCTGGCGCATAGGAATTCATAAAAATAAGTGGAAAGCCATGTCAATGGACATGCAAATTTCCACTTATTCATTTTCATAAATTTTTTAATCACTTGAAACTCCACGTCATGAATTCCCTCTTATCTCAATTTATTTTTCTCCATTTTCTTAACAGGAATTTTACACCCTCTATTGTACAATGCAAACATCGAAAGGTCAATAAACGGACTTTGAACATTGAAAGGAGTATTTTAATGAAATCTGAAAAAGCAACACAGATTCTTTTACTTGCAGCCGGTCTGGTGTTTTTCCTTGTCGGGATCTTCCGCGGAGAAGCAGCGGTTGTTCTTAGCAAGGCAATAAAATTATGTATGGAGTGTGTAGGAATTGGATAAGAAAATGAAATCAAACAAAAACTTTCTGGCCCGCTTCCGCGGATGGATTCAGGCAGCTGCTACACTGCTGACCAACATTCACATCCCGAATCTGTTTAAAGGGAAAATTTATCAGGGAAATGTAAAAACGATGTGCGTCCCGGGACTAAACTGTTACTCTTGTCCTGCCGCCACAGGTGCCTGTCCGATTGGAGCTTTTCAAGCCGTGGTCGGTTCTTCAAAATTCAAATTTACCTACTACATCACCGGATTTTTCATCCTGTTAGGTGTTCTGTTAGGGCGGTTTATCTGTGGATTCCTCTGTCCGTTTGGATGGTTCCAGGATCTGCTGCATAAGATTCCGGGCAAGAAACTTTCCACCGCAAAACTGAAGCCTCTGCGGTATCTGAAATATGTGATTCTGGTCGTCTTTGTTATACTGCTTCCGGCATTTGTAACCAATTCACTTGGTATGGGAGATCCTTTCTTCTGCAAATACATTTGCCCACAGGGCGTACTTGAAGGCGCAATTCCGCTGGCACTTGCCAACTCAGGAATCCGTGCCGCACTCGGACATTTATTTACATTTAAGTTCACAATCCTTGCGCTTTTCATCATCCTGAGTATCTTGTTTTACCGTCCATTTTGTAAATGGATCTGCCCGCTGGGTGCTATTTACTCACTGTTTAACAAGGTATCTTTTCTTAAGATTCAGGTTGATCATGAGAAATGTGTTGGCTGCCAGAAATGTAGTCGTGTCTGTAAGATGGATGTCAATGTAGTAGACACACCAAACCATCCGGAGTGTATCCGATGCGGAGAATGTATGAAAGCCTGTCCGACTGATGCAATCTGCTATCATTACGGATTTTCAACTAAGAAACAGGCTGAAAATAAAAACTAATAAAACGTAATTTAAAGGAGATTTAAAATCACGAAAAACAAAACGCTTAGAACAAACTCAATGAAATTAAAAACGGTAATTGCTGCATCCCTTGCCATTTCTGTACTTTTTGCGTTTACAGGCTGCGGAAATTCCTCCTCAACAGACAATACAAACACAAAACAGGAATCTTCTTCCACAACAGAAACGGGCAGCGCAGACGAGCTGAACGAAAAACGGAATGACCTTTACCAGCAGGAAAACCAGCTTTTTGTTGATCACAAAGATGCATGGGACAAAGCCTTTGGTCTTATGAACAAGAACGCTGCCGGTGATGCCATGAGCGAAAACTATGCTGATTCCCTCGCAAGCACAGTGGAATCTAACAAAGACTCTTTCTCTGAAGAAGAATATGAAACTCTGTGCAAAGACATCGAGACAATCCGCGGAATTGAAGAAGAAATTGCCAAGCTTGAGAAGGAGATTGCTGCATCCGATTCCTCTGACAGCTCTTCCTCCAAATCAGACGAATCCACAGCTGTATTCAAAGGTTTCAAAGGAAAAGATCTGGATGGAAACGATGTAGATGACAGTCTTTTCGCTAAAAATAAAGTTACAGTTGTAAATTTCTGGTTCAGTGGATGCAAGCCATGTGTCGGAGAGCTCTCTAAGCTGAATGAATTAAATGAGAAACTCAAAGAAATGGGTGGCGAAGTTGTTGGTATCAACATGGATACTTTAGACAACAATGAAGCCGGAATCAAAGAGGCAAAAGAAATCCTGAAAGCTCAGGGCGCTTCCTACAAGAACCTGACTTTCGATTCTAATTCAACAGTTGGAAACTATGCTGGAAAAGGAAACATCATGGCATTTCCTACAACCGTTCTTGTAGATAAAGACGGAAATATCGTTGGGGAACCTTTCATGGGTGGCATTGACGATCAGTCAAACTACGATCAGCTGATGAAGCAGATTCAGTCCGTACTGGACCAGAAATAATTACATAAATATCCTAGTTAGGGGGCAGTTACTGTTTGCAGTAACTGCCCCCTAACATCATTGAGAATTTCACTGCACTGCTCAATGCTCCTGAAATCAGTTCTGACTTACTTCCGGCAAAACGGGAACCTGTTTCAGTCACAAGAGATAAATAAGATTGCACTGAACATCTCAATTATTCTCTTCCAAATCTTCCCAAGGTTTCAGACCCATTTCCTCCCAGGTGACACCATACGGTGCATCTCCGGAGGTGTAACCGGCAATAAAGAAAAATCTGTCATCTTGCAAGATTTCTTCTTTAGCCAGATTATCACTTGTTTCTTTTTTCCGTCTTGCTCGCCTCTGCTGCTTCTTTTGTATCGCAACAGCTGCTTTTTCTTCTGGAGTTTTCTTATGTTTTTTTGCCATAAGTGTTTCCAGTGTAATTCCATTCTGAATGTCTCTCAGGATACGTTCTTCATAACTCTTTTCACGCTTTTCTACAATTTTATAACTTTCTTATAATATCTTTTATTTCACCAATCTATGAATTACTTTTATCAGTAATTCCATATCAACAGGCTTAGCAACATGTTCATCCATTCCTGCTTCTTTTGCTTTTATTCTGTCCTCCGTGAAGGCATTTGCTGTCATTGCAATGATCGGTATTGTCTTTGCATCCTCTCTGTTCAGAGACCTGATTGTCTTTGCAGCTTCATAACCATTCATTACCGGCATCATAATGTCCATAAGAATGACATCAAATTCACCGGGTTCACTTTTTCTGAACAGCTCAACCGCTTCCTGCCCATTCCATGCTTTGGTCACGTCAGCGCCCTCATTCTGAAGCATAAATTCAGCGATTTCCATATTCAGCTCATTATCTTCCGCCAGCAGAATATGCAATCCCTTTATAGATTTTTCGGATACCTCCTTCTGTTCTTCACGTTTATCCGCATCCGGATCTATTTTAAATGGAACCCGGATCACAAATGTCGTCCCTACGCCTTTTTCACTTTCAAAAGTAATGGTTCCACCCATTTTCTCGACCAGCTTCCTTGCAATGGCCATTCCCAGTCCGGTTCCGACAAACTTTGTGCGGCTTCCCGTATATTCCTGTGCAAATGGTTCAAAAATATGTTTCTGGAACTCCTCAGTCATTCCGATTCCTGTATCCCGGCAGATAAATTCCATTGTCGTCATTCCTGGCTGTTCGGATGGGATTTCCATGCAGCTAAGATAAATATGTCCATTTTCTCTGTTATATTTCACTGCATTGGACAGGATATTCATCATCACACGTTTTACATACCCCGGACTTCCAATAAGATCACGGTATATGATTTCTTTTTTCTCCCATACAATCCGGATATTCTGTTCTGCAGCAATCTGTTCAATTACAACAAGCACTTCCTCAGAAATTTTGCTCAGATTAAATGGACTCTCTTCCAGAACAACTTCACCCGACTCCAGCTTACTCATGTCCAGAACATCATTTACCAGTTCCAGCAACAGATTGGATGCCGCTTTAACCTTTGTTCTGTATTCCTTCTGCTTCTCCATATCATCTGCATAATGGTCTGCCATATTAATCAAACCGTAGATTCCATTAATCGGAGTCCTGATATCGTGGCTCATACGATGAAGGAACTCTGTTTTTGCCTCATTGGCGGCTTCTGCCTTTTTTGCTGCTGTCAGAAGTTCTGCTTTATATTTTTCATCTTTTTCAAATTCTTGTTTCCGGTGCGCCAGATTGGTTCTGTATGTCCAGAACCAGAATATGCCGAACATCAGAAAATAAAGAAAAATAACACCTATAACACTTAATGGAAGATTACAAAACACTTCCGTATCCGGAAGATATGCGTAGATATAATAATCACGCTGTTTCAGCATGATTCCATAACATCCAATTCCTTCCTTCCTAAAATGATAGATATGCTGACTGTCTGTATGCTTTTTCATTGCCTGAACAACTTCGTTGTCGGCTGTATTCTGTCCCAACAGGCTCTCATTATTGCTGGCAACAACGATTCCGTCGTCTGCAACGATAATCGTTCCATCTTTCTGGATGCTATAACCATTTAAAAGCCCCTGTATCGTCAGTGTATAGTTTCTGGCAAATTCAGGAGATGTGTAGTAATAGATTGCAACGATACCCAGTGCATCTTTTCTGGCACAGGCTGCAATGTCAATAAAGGATCCATCTTCCCTGGTAAACCGTTCCGAATAGCTTCTTTCTTCATATCCGGCAAAATTCATGATAATTTCTTTTTGCAGATACTCCGTAATCTCATTAGCCAGAGACTCATCCGTGCTGTATTCACAGTCCGTCTTTCCTTCTGCATCCAGTACAATGATACCATCCACCCATAGAGTCTGCAGGTTTTCCTTCAGGAAATCCCGGCTTAGCTGACCGCCGTTTTCTATTTCCATTTTAATATTTGTACTCATCTGTCTAGCACTTTCAATGGCACGGAGGAGGCTTTTTGATTCCGAAGATTCATTAAAATGGGTGTAGGTGGAGCACTGCACTTTCACATAGTTTACAATCTCCACCATTCTTTTCTCTGCTTCGGCTTTTTCTGCGTGGAAGAAATAAAACAGAGAGGCTACAGCCACACAGACTCCAATCAGACCGCCGAACAGCTGGATCCGTTTTTCTTTTTTCTTTCTCTTAATATCCAAGATCATCCACCTCCAGATACTTCTGGGGATCATCCAGATATTTTTCAATGATTTTCAGAGATGTGCCATCCTGACGCATTTCTTCCAGCGTCTGGCTCATCTGCTCACAGATTCCTCTGTCATCCTCTTTTGCAAAAGCAACACCTATTCCAGTGATCATCAAAGGTTCTTCCAGGATACGAAAGCTTGCGTCATAATCCTTCATATACTGGACAACAGATTCCTCGTGTGCTGCAACTGCATCTACATATCCTTTTCCCAGAAATGTATAGATCAGCTCCCTGTGTCCCAGGCTGATCAGATTGCCCAGCTTTGGGATTCTCTCATCCGTTCGGTTCAGAAAGATACCTTCCGGTTTGGTTGTGGACTGAACAGCCAGGTTCTTACCCTCCAGATCACTCAGTTTATAGATATCACTATTCTCATTTACAGCAACCACCTGACGGCTTGCTACATATGGTCCCGCCCAGCGGTAATCATCAAGACGCCCTTCCATGGAAAAGCAGCCCATGATACAGTCAATCTCTCCGCTCTCCACCAGTTCTTTTTTCTTCTCCCAGTTGTTCCGGACAACGTCCACCTGATATCCCATTCTTTTGAAAGCTTCTGTAGCCAGTTCTACATCGATTCCCGTCGGTACACCATCCTCATTCAGATAATTGTATGGTGGATAGTTGTCACTGCCGAGGGTAATAACAGGCCTTTCGGTTTCTTCTTTCGTGTTATCTGTGTTTTTACACCCTGCCAGGGTGACTGCTAAAATTCCCGCAAGCAGAATGCCTGCAATCACTCTTTTTCCTTTCATTTTCTGTCCATCCCTAACTATCCTTTTTGATTCTTCTATGTCCGGTTACTTTCCATTCGTCACTGTACAGTGACCTGCGGTTCGGTACCCCCCCCCCGCCGGATTTTATGCTTCTAATCGTCTTTTCCAGCACCTTCATCTCAACCGGTTTTGAAACATGTGCATTCATGCCAGCCGTAAGGGAATGCTGAATGTCTTCTGAGAATGCATTGGCAGTCATGGCAATAATCGGTATCGTCTTTGCCAGTTCATGGGAACTTCTGCGGATTGCCCTCGTCGCCTCATAGCCATTCATAACAGGCATCTGCACATCCATCAGGATCATGTCATAATCACCTGGAGCAGACTGTTCAAATGCTTTCAAAATCTCTTCGCCATTTTCACAGATGGTACATTCCGCACCTTCAATCTTTAACAGTTCCGTCAGGATCTCCGCGTTCAGCTCATTATCCTCTGCACACAGGAATCTCATTCCTTGAAGGATATTACCATCCTGTTTATCTGTTTCTTCTTGTGCCGCCAGAGCAACTGTTCTATCCTCTGCAATTTTCAGATCCATGAGAACCTCAAAACAGCTTCCCTGTCCCAATTCACTCTCCACATCAATGGTACCTCCCATTGCCTCAACCAGATTCTTAGTAATCGCCATTCCAAGTCCGGTTCCCTGTATTTTATTTGTAATGGAACTTTCCGCACGGGTAAACGCATCAAAAATTGTATCCTTGAAATCTGCCGACATTCCCATACCATTATCGCTAACTAAGAAACGGTACTTTGCATAGACAGATGACTTTGTCTCACATTCTTCTACAAAGAACTGAATTTCCCCACCTTCCTGGGTATACTTCACTGCATTGGAAAGCAGGTTGCTGAAAATCTGTATCAGGTGAACCTGATCCCCATTCACCCACTCATGCTGAATATTTTCTTTTATGATTGTAAGGGTCTGCTGCTTTTCATATATTTGAGTATGAAATATAGTGTTAAGTTCCTGTACAAGATCCAGAATAGAAAAGTCAGAATATTTGAAGACTGTTTTTCCTGCCTCAATCTTGCTCATATCCAGAACGTCATTGATAATTCCCAACAGATGCCGCGATGAAATATCTATTTTATCTGCATACTCTATAACTTTTGCTTTATTACCTGCATCATGTCTGATCAAAGATGTGATACCAATGATTGCATTCATAGGAGTACGAATATCATGTGACATATTAGACAGGAAATCCGTTTTCGCCTTATTTGCATTTTCAGCTGTCTGTAAAGCCTCTGTTGCAACGTTCTTTGCCTTTTTCAGTTTTTGATTGACTACTTCCATTTCCTTCATTGTTTGCAAATGAAGTTCATTATTTCTTTTTTCATATTCTGCTCTTTGATCTGCAAGACTAAGTCTGGAAATACTGTAGAATAATCCGGCAAAAAGTAAAAGTATAAAACCTGCCATGAGTATTGTTGTAAACAACACCGTTTTCTGGTAATCCATCAGCACATTGTCCACAACTCCCTTTGCCACAATGCACACCAAAATGGTGTTGTTGCTTTCTATCGGGCAATACCCCATATAATAGGGGTTCTGTTTTCCCAAAAGTGCAACTCCGGATTCTCTGTTATCAAATTTCTTTTTGAACAAATCCGCCTCTTCTTCTGTAATAGCCTGTTGCCCTTTTAAATGTTTTAGCAAAGAATAATTACGCAGGTATTTATCACCACTCTGGTTCGTATACGTAATATTTCCGTCATCATCCAGCATGAACAAATAGGCTTTCCCATCATAACCTTTCAGTTTTAACATGGAATCCAGTTTCGAATGATCATACACAGTTCCAATTGCCGTATAAGTTTCTCCATTGATCGTGTATTCCTGACATGGAATCGCAACCAGATAACCGTCTTTTTTCTTCTGATCATAATCAAGACGCACCAGTTTTCCAATATTGTATCCGTTCTTTAAGTCCAGCAGAAGTTTACTTGGCATATCAATCCGCATTTTTGTTCCACCTGCTGATATTGCCTGACCATTTTCCTGAAGGAATATAAGAGTACTTTCCGATTCTTTTTCCCATGCTTCAAAGAAATTTTTGTTCGTATCCGTTTCAAGAGACAGTTCCCTCTCATGAAGTAAGAATTCCTCAACCAACTGCAGCTGGCTGTAGTATCCACTCACCTGAAGATCATAGGTCTGCTGTATCTGTTCAACAACAGCTCCCATACTGCTTTTTCCATTTTCGCTGATATACTTATTAGACTTACTTATAAGATACTTGATACAAACTAAGCTTAAAAGAATCATAAGTAGTATAAGCAACAGCCTTGTTATTTTTTTTCTTTTATTTACCGCTTGTTCTATCTCCACTTTTACTGTTCAACCTCTATATAGTCTTCCGGTGCTGACGGCTGCTGTCCTTTTGACATTGCTTCGGTCCATGCACTTGATAATGTTGTATCTTTAAGCTGCTCAATCTCACATTTCGGATTTATTTTTTTCAAAACGGACATTGTGGTGTCTGTAAGAAGAATCGAGTATTCCTTTTCTTTGTCTATTTTCTTATCATTAACTGTTAAGTCCTTTAACGAAAATCCACTTTTCTCTTGACTGACGATCATTTTCATACCAGATGCAATTGGTAATTCGTATTCATTGGTTACATAAAAATTCTCATCAGCTTCGGCGAGATAATTTTCCACGAGTTCACAAACCTGTTTACCATTTATTTTTGCAAAATATAATGTTGTATCTGAACTCTTCGCTGTCATCATGCCAACCCGGCTATTGGTGCATTCTCCTTTGTACATAGAAGAAGTAAAATAATAATATGGTGCCAGAGCCAGCTGTGCATCATTTTCTTCTCTGATCGTAGTTAAAATGGAAGATGCTGCATCACGGCCATTTCTATCGTTCAGTGAAATGGAATATTCATTTTCAAAATTCATCATTGCTTTTTCTTCTGGATCTTTACGATTCATTACACTGCGAAAAGTATCATAAGCCTGTGTTTCATCCATTTCCCCTGACAGTAATCCGTGAACAGCCTCAAGACTTGCATCAAATGATTTTTGGGCGGAATATCGGATATAAACAGCATTATGATTAATTTCCTCTTCCAGTCCAGGCACATCCTGCATCATGGTTGGAACATCTGTATTCAATGAAATAACACCGCTTCCATCCGCAATCAGCTTTTGCCCCTCTTCTGAAATCATACAATCCAGCACATCCAGCGCAGTATCCAGTTTCTCCCGGTCTTTTTCCAGGTTTTTGTTAAATGCAATGTTTAAGGACGGAGTCATGTACACATAGGATTCATCCGATGTCTGTGAAAAGTAAGGAATACGGGTCAGCTCCGCATCCATCTGTTTCTGCAGCTGCTGCATAACCGTCGGATGTCCATGAAACATTGCTGATTTTCCCTCGACAAACATCTGGATTCCTGTATTGACGTCAATATTGATATCTTCTTTACCAAAGTGCGAGTCCTTAAGAAACTGACTGGTTTCTGAAAAAATACGTTTCCATAATGTATCATCAAACTTCACTTCATCCGCTGCAGTCTCTGCACCGTTTCGCCATTCAATACCATCCAGGCTTGTAAACTCACCGATTGCCGCCGCCTGGATGATTTCATTATTAGACCAGTCTTCCCCAAGATCCATGGAATACGGTTTTATGCCATTATCATAAAACTGCTGACAGGCCTGTACATATTCCTCATAATTTTCTGGAATCTTTACGCCATACTGATCAAACAGTGTTTTGTTGGCAATGATCGTCTGCGGAATACCACAGATTGGCAGCCACTGGATTTCATCCTCCTCATTCTTATAATATTGCACCGCATAAGAATAATACTTGGAAACAACATCATAAGAAGCAAAATCCATAAGATAAGGCTGTAAGTCCTGTGCATCTGTTCCAGAAAATCGACGTACTGTTATAATATCCGGTAATTCATCATGTTCTTTAAAATAACTGTATAAATCGGTATCATTGTTACCTATAATAAATTCAATATCCTGATCTGGAAACTGTTCATGGATATAGGATGCAATATTTTTCATCAAACGATTTTCCCACAGATAAACGGTAAGATGATCATCATTTATAGATACTTCTTTCTTTGACTGTCCACATCCAGACAAGACAGCAGATGCTGCAAGTACACCTGACACCACTGCTGTCAGACAACGTTTTGCCTTTTTCATACTTTTATTTTCCTCATTTTTTCCTGATAAAATCATTATTGTTACGTCTGTGAAATAACACCGTAAAAAAGCACCGTCAGACAGACAGTGCACCTCATTTTATGCAACTGGCTGCCATTTTACAGGCCCTGTAGCTTTGCGTCCCAGACTTTCATCTGGTTTGCCAATTTCCTTATTATAGCTTTAATCTTATGCAAAAAACTGATTTTATTATACTTTAGTGTTCTACTATACGCAAGAAAAAGATTAACATTTTAACGTTCAAAAGCAAAAAAAAGAACAGCCGATACATATACTCGAACTGTTCTCCTATTAAGTACGTTACATTATTTTACAATAAAACTTCCAGAAATATGATATCTATCATATTTTCTGGAAGTCCTGTCTTTGAGCAAGTGGCTAACTCGGTTAAAAAAGCTTTCAATCCTTGTTTCAATCCCTCTGAGTTCATCATACAATCTGTCGTTTCACCCCTTATTTTCTGACATTTCTGTGGAAATATACTTTTTTCTTCCTCCTTCATTGCGAATCTTTCCGGGAAATGCTATAATAGCCAAAGTTGAAAGCGCGAAATCCGAAGCATTTGCAAGCTGCTCCGGAAAAAAAGACCATCCCCCGGACAAAAAGAGAGGGGATATGTCCATCCTACTGGACATAAGAAAGGAGTTATTCTATGCCTTATGATGACGTACAAAAATTTTCAGAGGCAGCCGTAAACAAAGCAAAGCTGCTGAAAGAACACCCGGGGAAATACTTTCTCCGTGCAGTCATGGCCGGTTTCTTTATCGTGGTTGCCATGATTTTCTCCAACGTGGTAGGCAATACGTTCCAGAGTACAGATCCTGCCTGGGGAAAACTGCTTGGCGGTATTGTGTTTGCCATTGCGGTTCTGCTGATCGTTTTTATCGGTGCAGAGCTTTTCACCGGAAACAATCTTGTTATGGCATTTGGGGCCTATGACAAAAAAGTCTCCTGGGCACAGGTTGGAAAAGTATGGCTGGTAAGCTACATCGGAAACTTTGTCGGATGCCTGATTCTCTCCGTAATTTTCGTACTGGCAGGTGCTTCCGGTACTGCCGATTATTACGCAGGATTTATTGGAAATAAACTTTCCATTCCTGCCGGAGAAATGTTTTTCCGTGCCATTCTCTGCAACTTCTTCGTCTGCCTCGCCGTTGCCTGCGGCATGAAATGCAAAAATGAAGTTGCCAAATTTTTCATGATTATACTTTGCATCGCCGGATTCGTTGTTGCCGGTTTTGAACACTGCGTTGCCAATATGGCCACCTTTGTTACCGCTGCACTTCTGGTCCCAGGCGGCATTTCTCTGACTGCCGCATTGAAAAGTATGGTCATTGTAACTATAGGAAACGCAATAGGAGGCGGTGTGCTCCTTGCCTGGCCGCTTCGAATGATGAGTGCAGATAAATGACAAAATCTTTATACATTGCGGAAAAACCGAGCGTTGCTCAGGAGTTCGCAAAAGCGTTAAAACAGAATATGCAGCGCAGGGATGGATACTTAGAGTCGGATCAGTCCGTCGTAACCTGGTGCGTCGGTCACCTGGTTACGATGAGTTATCCGGAAAAATATGATCCTGCGTTAAAAAGGTGGAGTCTCGAGACCCTGCCTTTTTTGCCTGAAAACTTCAAATATGAAGTTATCCCGGAAGTAAAAAAGCAGTTCACCATTGTGAGTAACCTGCTCCACCGGGAGGATATTGAAACCATTTATGTCTGTACCGACTCCGGGCGGGAGGGAGAATACATCTATCGTCTCGTCGCGCAGATGGCCGGTATCAAAGACAAGAAACAGAAGCGTGTCTGGATCGACTCGCAGACAGAAGAAGAAATTCTGCGCGGTATCCGCGAAGCGAAGGACGAAAGTGAATACGACAATCTTTCGGCATCCGCTTATCTCCGCGCCAAAGAAGATTACCTGATGGGCATTAATTTTTCCCGTCTTCTCTCGCTCAAATACGGAAGCGCTGTCGCATCGTATCTCGGCACTAAATATCAGTCTATTTCCGTCGGCCGTGTTATGACATGTGTGCTCGGCATGGTCGTACGCCGGGAGCGCGAAATCCGCAGCTTTGTGAAAACACCATTCTACCGTGTCATCGCCGGTCTTTCCTTAAATGGACGCAATTTTGAGGGGGAATGGCGCGCCGTAAAAGGCAGCCGCTACTTCAACTCTCCGCTTCTCTATAAGGAGAACGGCTTCCAGAAAAAAGAGGACGCACAGAAACTGATCGAGGAATTAAGCATGCAGAATCCTCTGATCCCGCATGTCCTGAAAATGGAGCGAAAAAAGGAAAATAAAAATGCGCCACTGCTTTACAACCTTGCGGAGCTGCAAAATGACTGTGCCCGCTTTTTCAAAATCAGTCCGGATGAAACGCTGAAAGTTGTTCAGGAGCTTTACGAGAAAAAGCTGGTTACCTATCCGCGAACCGATGCCCGTGTGCTTTCTTCTGCCGTTGCCAGGGAAATCAGCAAAAACCTGCGCGGCCTGCAGCAGTACGGCATCTGCAGCGGCCTTGCAAATGAAATTTTGCAGGGTGAAAGCTGGAAAAAGATTGGTTCCACCCGCTATACAAACGATAAACAGATTACCGATCACTATGCGATCATTCCGACCGGACAGGGCCTTAACAATCTGCGGAACCTCTCGGAACTCTCCGCAAAAGTTTATGAGACGATTGTCCGCCGTTTTCTCGGTATCTTCTATCCGCCGGCGGTCTATCAGAAAGTTGCTCTTGTCACCGAAATCGGCGGCGAGCAGTTTTTCTCCAACTTCCGTGTTCTCGTGCAGGAGGGCTATTTAAAAGCCATGCAGTATTCTTTCTTCCGTAAGAAAGAGGAGGACGACGAGGGCAGAAAGGAAGACGAGACGACTTGCGATCCCTCTTTTCTTGCAGCGCTGTCCCAGCTGCAGAAAGGCAGCGAGCTGAATCTTCTCGACCTTTCTATCAAGGAAGGAGAAACCTCTCCGCCAAAACGCTACACCTCCGGTTCGATGATCCTTGCAATGGAAAATGCCGGACAGCTCATTGAAGACGAGGAGCTGCGCGAACAGATTAAGGGAAGCGGCATCGGAACGAGTGCGACGCGTGCTGAGATTCTGAAAAAGCTTGTCTTTATCAAATATCTTGCTCTGAACAAAAAGACACAGGTTATCACCCCGACACAGCTTGGCGAAATGATCTACGACGTCGTACACCAGTCGATCCGCCCGCTTCTGAATCCGGAGCTGACGGCAAGCTGGGAAAAGGGACTTACCTATGTAGCGGAAGGCTCCATTACCTCCGAGGAATATATGGGAAAACTGGAAAACTTTGTGACACGCCACACGGTAAATGTGAAGCAGATGCGGAATCAGTTCCAGCTAAAGAGCAGCTTTGATGCGTCCGCGCCGTATTACAAAAAAGCCTCTTCCACGCGCTCCCGTACCGGGAAACGTACCGCTGCAGAAGACTCCTCTGCAAAGTCCTATTCCACCGCCAGAAAAAAGGGCACACAGAACTCCTGAAATGTGGTAAGATAAACAGGAACTAAAACAAGAAAGGATGAATCACGCATGAAAGATGCAACCATTTCTGAACTTTATGATTTAACCCAGACCATTGCCGCAAAAATCTTTGAAGGCAAAACGTATCCATGGGAAGTGCTTCCGCTCATTAAAGATTTTATTCTTGAACTCGGCGAAACACTCGATCCGGCAGAATACGAAAAACGCGGCGAAAATGTCTGGATCGCAAAAGATGCCGTGATCGCACCGACCGCTTCCATCAACGGCCCATGCATCATCGGAAAAGGCGCGGAGATCCGCCAGTGTGCTTTTATCCGCGGAAATGCCATCGTCGGCGAGGGCGCTGTCGTTGGAAACTCCACCGAACTGAAAAATGTCATTCTCTTTAATAAAGTACAGGTTCCGCATTACAACTATGTCGGCGACTCTGTTCTTGGATACAAAGCCCATATGGGTGCCGGTTCCATTACTTCCAATGTAAAATCCGATAAGAAGCTCGTTGTTGTCAAAGGCGCAGATGAACAGATCGAAACCGGACTGAAAAAATTCGGTGCGATGCTCGGCGATGAAGTTGAGGTCGGCTGTAACAGCGTATTGAACCCGGGAACGGTTGTCGGAAGAAATTCCAACATTTATCCACTCTCCTGTGTTCGCGGTGTGATCCCGTCAGGTCATATTTTTAAGAATGCGAAAGAAATTGTCAAAAAAATCTGATAATTAAAAAAATTCTCTTTTATCGAGAGAAAACCAAACCGATTGATTTAAAAGACCGCCGGAAATTTTATCGTTTTCCGGTGGTCTTTGCAATTTTTTATCAAAATATGCTGGACGAATGACCAATTTTGTGAGACAATAACCATAGGTCTGTGAACAGGCTGGAAACAGTCCGTTCGAAAGACAAAAGCTCAAATAAGTACATATTTGAAAGGAGTTTAACAATGACTTATTCACACGAAGTAGAAATGATGTGTCCGGTTGCCCAGGGCGTGCATCACGGTGCAGCTCCGATTCCGGAGGAAGCAAAATGGGTAAAAGCAAAAGAAATCAAAGACATTTCCGGATTCACTCACGGTATTGGCTGGTGCGCACCGCAGCAGGGTACCTGCAAGCTGACTCTGAACGTAAAAGAGGGCGTTATCCAGGAAGCTCTCGTTGAGACCATCGGATGTTCAGGAATGACTCATTCTGCAGCTATGGCATCTGAGATTCTGCCAGGACTTACCATCCTTGAGGCACTGAATACTGACCTTGTGTGTGATGCTATCAATACTGCTATGAGAGAGCTCTTCCTGCAGATCGTTTACGGAAGAAGCCAGAGTGCATTCTCCGAGGACGGACTGGTTGTAGGCGCAGGCCTGGAAGACCTTGGTAAAGGACTTCGTTCCCAGGTTGGTACCATGTACGGAACTCTTGCAAAAGGACCTCGTTATCTGGAGATGACCGACGGTTATGTAACAGGTATCGCTCTGGATGCAGATGATGAGATTATCGGTTACAAATTCATCAACTTCGGAAAGATGATGGACTTCATCAAAGCCGGCGATGATGCAAACACAGCTTTCGAAAAAGCAAGCGGACAGTACGGACGTGTTGCTGATGCTGTTAAGATCGTTGACCCGAGAAAAGAGTAATCAGATAATTTAGGAGGATAGGAAAATGGCTTTATTTGAATCATATGAAAGAAGAGAGAAACAGATTCTGGCTAAGCTTGCTGAGTACGGAATCAACTCCATCGAAGAAGCTGCAGAAGTTACAAAAGCTGCTGGCCTTGATGTATACAAAATGATCGAAGGCATTCAGCCAATCTGCTTCGAGAATGCAAAATGGGCTTACACTGTAGGCGCAGCAATCGCAATCAAAAAAGGATGCCGCAAAGCTTCTGAAGCTGCTGCAGCAATCGGTGAGGGACTTCAGTCCTTCTGTATCCCGGGTTCTGTAGCAGATCAGCGTAAAGTTGGTCTTGGCCATGGTAACCTTGGTAAAATGCTTCTGGAAGAGGACACCGAGTGCTTCGCATTCCTGGCTGGACATGAGTCCTTCGCAGCTGCTGAGGGTGCTATCGGTATCGCTGAAAAAGCAAACAAAGTACGTCAGAAACCTCTGCGTGTTATCCTGAACGGTCTTGGAAAAGACGCTGCTCAGATCATCGCTCGTATTAACGGCTTTACTTATGTAGAGACTGAGTATGACTACTACACCGGAGAACTGAAAGAAGTATTCAGAAAAGCATACTCCGATGGACCGCGTGCGAAAGTTAACTGCTACGGCGCTAACGACGTTCGTGAAGGCGTTGCTATCATGTGGAAAGAGAACGTTGACGTTTCCATCACCGGAAACTCCACCAACCCGACTCGTTTCCAGCATCCAGTTGCAGGTACCTACAAAAAAGAGCGTATCGAAGCTGGTAAAAAATACTTCTCCGTTGCTTCCGGCGGTGGTACAGGACGTACTCTTCACCCGGACAACATGGCAGCAGGTCCTGCTTCCTACGGTATGACCGATACTATGGGACGTATGCATTCTGACGCTCAGTTTGCAGGTTCTTCTTCTGTACCGGCTCACGTAGAGATGATGGGTCTGATCGGCGCAGGAAACAACCCGATGGTTGGTATGACTGTTGCTGTTGCTGTAGCTGTTGAAGAGGCAGCAAAAGCTGGCAAATTCTAAGATTAGCCAAACTTTGCGTAAATAAAATTATTTGAGCAAAAAAGAAGCGCCGCGGGAATTTTCCCGTATGGCGCTTCTTTTTTGCTGCTTTCGATATCCTGCAAAGTTGGGCGTGCAGATTGCAGGAACGATGTTTCAAACACATGCTATATTCTTTTGATCCATGCACAAAAAACGCCTCTGAACCCAAAACGTTTCAGAGGCGTTTTTTATATCATTCTAAGCATTATTTTGCAGCGATAAACTTCTTTGCAACCAATGTCTCTGCACAAAGTACTGCTCCGCCTGCTGCGCCGCGGACCGTGTTGTGGGACAGACCTACGAATTTCCAGTCGTAGATGGAATCCTCTCTTAAACGGCCTACGTTGATTCCCATACCGTTCTCGTAGTTGACATCCAGTGTTACCTGCGGACGGTTATCTTCTGTCATGTAACGGATGAACTGTTTCGGTGCGCTTGGCAGATTCAGCTCCTGCGGAAGGCCTTTGAAGTTCTCCAGTTTTTCGATCAGCTGCTCTTTCGTCGGTTTCTTGCGGAATTTTACGAAAACAGCTGCGGTGTGTCCGTTTAATACCGGAACACGGATACACTGACAGGTGATCTTCGGCTCAGTTGCTTTTACGATCACGCCGTTTTCAATTTTACCCCAGATACGAAGCGGCTCCTGCTCGCTCTTCTCTTCTTCTCCGCCGATGAACGGGATGATGTTTCCTTCCATCTCCGGCCAGTCTTTGAAGGTTTTTCCTGCTCCGGAAATTGCCTGGTATGTGGTTGCAACCACTTCATATGGCTCGAACTCTTTCCATGCCGTTAATACCGGTGCATAGCTCTGGATTGAACAGTTCGGTTTTACAGCGATAAAGCCTCTCTTGGTTCCCAGACGTTTTTTCTGAAACTCGATAACATCGAAGTGCTCCGGGTTGATTTCCGGAACTACCATCGGAACATCCGGTGTCCAGCGGTGTGCGCTGTTGTTGGAAACAACCGGTGTCTCGGTCTTTGCATATGCTTCTTCAATCGCTTTGATCTCATCTTTCGACATATCAACAGCGGAAAATACAAAATCTACGGTAGATGCCACATGCTCTACATCATTTACATTCATCACAACGAGCTTTTTCACTGCTTCCGGCATTGGAGTATCCATTTTCCAGCGTCCGCCGACTGCTTCCTCATATGTTTTTCCGGCACTTCTCGGACTTGCTGCCAGGGTCACAACTTCAAACCACGGATGGTTCTCCAGCAGAGAAATAAATCTCTGTCCTACCATACCGGTTGCTCCTAAAATTCCTACTCTCAATTTCTGCTCCATTGGTTTCATCTCCTTGTTCTTCTGTGGCGTACATTTGTGCGTCTCATGTCATACTATACCAATTTTTTCAAAATTGCAACTGTTTTTTCAATTTTCCTGTAAATATTTTTTATTCTGCTCGATGACAGCCTGCATCGCATCTGCTCCCGGCGCACCGATCGTGTTGCGTCGTTCTACGCAGTTCTTCATGCTGATGGCATCATAAATATCATCCTCGAAGACCGGGCTGATCGCTTTGTACTCTTCGAGTTTCATATCATCAAGGGAGATTCCTTTGTCAATGCAGTACAGAACGAGACGGCCGACAATGCCATGTGCATCGCGGAACGGAACGCCTTTTCCAACAAGGTAATCAGCTGCGTCCGTTGCATTCGTGAAACCGTTCTTTGCACTGTTCTCCATGCGGTCTTTTTTGAAGTGCATGGTAGAAAGCATGCCATTGAACAGAGCCAGGCATCCTTTTACGGTGTCGATGGCATCGAAGGTCAGCTCTTTATCCTCCTGCATATCTTTGTTGTACGCCAGCGGGATTCCCTTCATAGTGGTGAGCATTGACATCAGAGCTGCGTAAACGCGGCCTGTTTTTCCTCGAACAAGCTCTGCGATATCCGGATTCTTTTTCTGCGGCATGATACTGCTTCCGGTGCTGTATGCGTCGTCGATGTCCACAAACTGGTACTCATTGGTATTCCAGATGATGATCTCCTCGGAGAAGCGGGAAAGATGCATCATAATCGTAGAAAGAGCACTGAGGAGCTCAATGACATAGTCACGGTCGGATACGGAATCCATGCTGTTTAAGGTCGGGCCGTCAAAGCCGAGCAGCTCTGCTGTGTAAGCGCGGTCCAACGGATACGTCGTTCCAGCCAGCGCACCGGAACCGAGCGGACAGTAATTCATTCTCTTGTAGATGTCTGCAAGGCGGCCTCTGTCGCGGCGGAACATTTCAAAATATGCGCCCATGTGATGTGCCAGTGTGATCGGCTGTGCTTTCTGCAGATGGGTGAATCCCGGCATATAGGTGTGAATGTTCTCTTCCATGATTTTTTCAAGTGTTACCAGCACCTCTTTGACGAGTGCATCAATCTCGGTGATCTCATCGCGGACATAAAGTTTCATATCGAGGGCTACCTGGTCATTGCGGCTTCTTCCGGTGTGCAGCTTCTTTCCGGCGTCTCCGATGCGGTCGATCAGGTTTGCCTCCACGAAGCTGTGGATATCCTCATATTCGCTGGTGATTTCCAGTTTTCCGCTCTCTACATCGGCAAGAATCCCCTCCAGTCCTGCAAGAATCTGGTCTCTCTCCTCTTCTGTCAGGATGCCCTGTTTTGCCAGCATCTTTACATGTGCCATGCTGCCTTTGATGTCCTGTTTATAGAATTTCTGATCAAAGCTGATGGATGCATTAAAATTATACACTAACTTGTCGGTCTCTTTTGTGAACCGTCCGCCCCATAACTGTGCCATTTTCATTCCTCTTTTCCTGTAAGTTTTTTAAATTATCATGCATTATTATACAAGCATCCAACCTTCCTTTGCAAGTCAAATCACCTACTTTCCCGAATTTCGGCGTTTTGTGTAGTTTTTTTCCAGCCAGCCCAAGATGCCGTACAATCCTGCCGCAACGAGGCAGAGGATCAGGATGGACAGGATTACCCAGTCAAGTCTGAACAGATTTGCCCACCTTTTTGCGGCAGAGACGCTCGTCAGCCGCCCGATTTGCCGCTATCCAGAGCTCTTCAGAGACGATAGCAGGAATTTTCCCCGCATAGACGTACTGCCCGCCCGGCGGTGTAGGGAGCGTTTTTCCGGTGTTAAAATCGTAATGCTTCTTGTTCATGACTACGGTGCCTTTATTCATGGGATTCCGCACCATGCGGATAATGTCTGTTCCAGAGAATGGTTTTCCGGCGCGGCTGCGGACGCCCTCCGCTGCCAGAACCGCCGCAATTTTCCGTCCGCCGAGACCGTCTGCACAGAGTTCGTACATACGGTGCTTCACTGCGGCCTCCTCCGGGATGATCTCAATCGCTCCGCCTGCCGTCCGCCGGTAACCATAACTTTTTGAGGTCAGCACCGGCTTTCCATTATTCTGCTGCCGTTTCTGGTGCGCCAGATTCATCTTCTTGCTCAGCTCCCGGCTGTACTCCTCCGCCAGAATCGCCTTAATGCCGGTCAGAAGCGCGTCTTCCGGCGAATAGAATGTGTTCTCCAGATAAAAATACAGCCGCTTTCCGGCGCAGTTTAAGCGGTCTGCGAACAGATACCAGTCCCGCGTGTTCCGCATCAGGCGGTCCTGCGACTTGATTACGACGACATCAAACCGGTTCTGCTCGAGATCCTCGTACAGGCGGTTATATTCCCGTCTGCCCTTCCGGCTCGTACCGGAGCGGCTCTCCACGTAGGCATCCACAAGCCTCCATCCTCTTGCCCGGATTGCCTCTTCCGCCTCCGCCGCCTGTCTTACCAGCGCATCCTTCTGATTTTCCTCCTCGGTGCTGCACCTTGCATAATAAACCGCACGCAGCTTCTCCTCTTCCATCTCCTGTCTCACTTTCCAGATGCTTCTCTTTACTATATAGAAAAAAGGACCGGAAAGTTCCGACCCTCTTTTTGTAATTTCTTTTACGGATTGCACCGTCCGCACGGCTCATAGCCTTCGGCGATCAGGTCCTCGCGCGGTCCCTGATATGTCGCCTTGTTTTCATCCTTAATCGAGCTGACGCTGGAGCATGACGGCAGGTGGAATTTCATGCTGGATGTGTTCATGACATATTCCTGCTGATCCGTCATCGTTCCGCTGCTTTCGCTTAACGTGCTGTCTCCCGTTGCATAATTAATCGAGATGCCCGGCTGATTGTTGTATGCGAAGATATGGAAGGAAATGCCCTCGCCGTCATCTTCCATGGAAAGTGCCTCCATCTCCACACCGTCCGCTACAAGGTCGTCCCCGGTAAAAATTGGTGTAACGCGGTACAGCACATGGTTTCCGGTCTCTTTGACGTAGTCGGCAACCATGTTTTCAAACGGCAGCATGCCCTCGACGTTCAGATAACGTGTTCCAGTGATCAGATTCTTCTCGTTTGCATTCTCACCGGTCAGCTGGTATCCGATCAGATGGCAGCGGTTGTACAGATATTTACCTTCCACCTGATCGTATTTTACCGTATGCCAGCCCGTCGGCTTTACCTGGCCGATCGCGCCGCGCTTCTCCGTCGGCATCAGATCCTGGCCAATATTCGCCTCTGCCACGCCGCACCGTCCCAGGCTGTCCAGATCGCTGTAATGCTCGTACGACTCGGTCGTCTTTTCCTCATCGGTAAAATCCGGCTCATTTCCGTTTAAAACGACATACGGTTCACCGGAAAACTCCGGAACATCAAGAACTGAAACGGCCGTCGGTGCCTGATCGGTAATCTGGGATTCCGTCATCGTATAAGCGGCCGTAACCTCCGAACCGGAATCTGCTCTCTCCGTCGAGAGAAGATCCTGCGCCTCACAGCCGGTCAGTGTCAGAGCAAGAAGCGCCGCCAGCAGCAGAAGCTGTTTTCTTAGTTTTTTCATTTCTCATATACCTCTTTCGTTATTTTCTCATGGGAATAGCCTGCAAACTCCTCCTCGGACACTTTATTCCATTTGGAAAGATCCAGGTCGAATTTCCGGTCAGACGGATAATGCCGGTTCCACCAGAAAACGATGATTTTCTCTATCTTCGCTTCCACAGCCTGCAGTCCCGTATTCTCCACAAAGCAGTATTCTCCTTCGCCTGCCTGCTCCAGAAAATCTGCCGCCGCCTGAAGTGTTACCTTCCCACTCTCCTTCTGCTCCGCGAACAGCTTTTCCGAAGCCGGATTCATCCAGAGCGTTTTCCCCTCACACAGTTCGCAGATTTTTTCCGTTACCACGCGGTCCCGCGAAACGCGTCGTCCGCCAAACTGCATTCCTCTTCGTTCTTCCAGACATACGATTCCAATCATCTGTCATCCTCCCTTCTCTTGCGTGTGCATATCTGAACACCTGACTGCCGTAGATAATCAGATAGCCAAGCCCCTCTCTTGCCCCGATAAACTCTCCGATTACAACACCGACGAGGCACAGGCCGATGTTGACCTTCCACACGGCGAGCAGCCCCGGAAACGACCACGGCAGCACGACGCGGAACAGCATATCCTTCTTCGTTCCGCCGAGTGTTGCAATCAGGCGGAGCATATCCGGCTCCACACTCTGAAAACTGCTGTAAATGCTGATCACCGAGCCGAATATCGCAACGGAAATGCCGGCCGTGATGATCGTTTTCACGTTTGCCCCCATCCACACAATGAGAAGCGGGGCGAGCGCCGATTTCGGCAGGCTGTTCAGGACTACCAGGTACGGCTCCATCACCGCAGAAAAGCGCGGAAAGAGCCACAAAAGCACAGCGAACGCCATGCCAAGTGCCGAGACAAGCAGAAAGCTGATTCCCGTCTCATACACCGTGATCCCGATATGGCGCAGAAGGTTCTGCTCCGTCAGCAGGGTCACGAACGTTTTTCCCACCCGCACAGGGCTGGAAAAGATAAACGGATCAATCCATCTCAGATCCGCCGCCACCTCCCATAATACCAGAAAACTGACGAGAAGCAAAGCCCGAAACACCCGCACCTGCTCCCGTTCTCTTTTTTTCTGCCGGAGATACGCCCTCTGAAAGCTGCTCTCCGGCGTTTTTGCCTGCTCACGCATTTTCATTCAGCTCCTTCCAGATGGCATTGAAATACGTTTTAAATTCCGGCGCACTGCGCGCTTTCATCGGCGTGCGCTCCTCCATCGCAAACCGGATCGGAATCTTTTTTTTCACATATGCCGGCCGTGCCGCCAGAACAATCACACGGTCCGCCATACTGATGGCCTCCGAAATATCGTGTGTCACGAGAATTGCTGTCTTTCCCTCTTTTTTGATGATCTTTCCGATATCATCACAGACGTTCAGCCTCGTCTGGTAGTCGAGAGCGGAGAACGGCTCGTCAAGCAGCAGAAGATCCGGCTCCATCGCCAGTGTACGGATCAGTGCCGCCCTCTGCCGCATACCGCCGGAAAGTTCGGACGGACGGGCATTGGAAAAGGATTTCAGGCCGTATGTCTCCATCATCTCCCCGACTTTTTCTTTCCGCTCGGGTGTCAGCGTGCGCGAAATCTCAAGGCCCAGCAGAACGTTGCTGTAGATGGTCCGCCATTCAAACAGGTGGTCTCTCTGCAGCATGTAGCCGATATGGAGATCCGCCTCCGTGATCGGCCGTCCGCGGCTCAGCAGAGTTCCCGCCTCCGGCTTTAAAAGACCGGAAATCAAGTTCAGGATCGTGCTCTTTCCGCAGCCGCTCGGTCCGACAAGAGCAACAAATTCCCCCGTTTTTACCGAAAAGGTCAGATCGCACAGCGCCGGTGTTTCTCCTTTCATGGTGTGATAGGACAGTGATATATGCTCTAATGACAGGATTTGATCATCCATTTTTTTGCATCCTCCTCTATCTATAAGATATCATATGCAGCTTGCATCCCAGCCGCGCTGAGGCTATAATAGAAAGGATTGAAAGATACCAGGAGGTTTGAAGATACATTATGGCCAATAAAAGAAATTACCAGAAGGAGCTGGATGCGAAGATTGCAGGACTTCACGGTGAAGTTCCGACCTTGCTGCTGCACAGCTGCTGTGCGCCGTGCAGCAGTTACGTGCTGGAATATCTGTCGCAGTATTTTTCCATTACGCTCTTTTACTATAATCCCAACATCTATCCGCCGACGGAGTACGAGCACCGCGTGGAGGAACAGCAGCGTCTGATCCATTCTCTTCCCGCCGTGCATCCGATTTCCTTCTGCCCCGGCCCGTACGATTCTGACCGGTTCTATAAACTGACACGCGGGATGGAAAATGTGCCAGAGGGCGGCGAGCGCTGTTTTGTCTGCTATGAAATGCGGCTCCGCGAAGCGGCCGAAATGGCAAAGCAGCTCAAACTCGACTATTTTACAACAACCCTCTCCATCAGCCCGCTGAAAAACGCGGAAAAGCTGAATGAAATCGGAGAACGGCTTGCCGCCGAATACGGGATCCCATATCTCAATTCAGATTTCAAGAAACGGGGCGGCTACCAGCGTTCCATCGAACTTTCCCATGAATACGGCCTCTACCGCCAGGACTACTGCGGCTGCGTCTTTTCCCGCCGGGAACGCGACGCACGGGTGGCAGCACAGGAAAATGGCAACAGCTGATGTGCTCTTTGAAGTGTCCGGCCAAAAGCTCCGTCAGGATATGCTGTACGAACTGATTTTCCTGAAACTTGTAACAGCAAACGCCCTTTGCAGCAGATCTTTTTCCTGCAAAGGGCGTTCGTATTTATGTCATATTTCTCATGATACCAGAAAACCCGCAGAACCTTACGTCCTGCGGGTTTCTAAAGAATAAGCCGAAAATCAGATTCGAACTGACGACCCCTTCATTACGAGTGAAGTGCTCTACCGGCTGAGCTATTTCGGCCTGTGAAATTCATTTCCTGAATGACACAATCATTATTATACCGTATTTTTTTGAAATTGCAAGCATTTTTTTGAAATTTATGAATCTTTTTCTAAAATTTGTTCCGCCCCACTGATTTCCCGCCGTTTCCATCCCTGTTGTTTTCACCTCCCTGGCGCAAATTTTATGCATAAACTTTGTCCTCACTTTCAAAAATTAAGGAAAACCATCCCTTTTCCTTATAAAAATTAATGTATTTTGAAAGAAAAGCATTGACAACCGCCAAAAAAGTAAGTATAGTTTTTAACTAAAGGAAGAAAGGGGCTGTTGTCATGACCATGCAATACGATAATCTGGAAGACAAGCTCAGTCAGCTTGTAGAGTATACGAAAGATTCCGGAAAGATTGATTTATCTTTATACACTGAGTACGATGTAAAACGGGGACTGCGTGATTCCACTGGTAAAGGTGTTCTCACCGGCCTGACCGAAATTTCCGATGTTATCGGCTTCGATATTGATGAGCGCACCGGCGAAAAAGTTCCGACCGATGGCCGTCTCTATTTTCAGGGCTATAACGTCGCTGATCTGATCAAAGGTATGGAAGGACGACGCTTCGGTTTTGAAGAGATTACCTATCTTCTTCTGTTCGGTTCTCTTCCGACAGAACCGCAGTTAAATGATTTCAACGAAATTTTAAGTATCTACCGCGAGCTACCGGACACTTTTGTCCGCGACGTTGTCATGAAGGCAACCAGCAAAAACATGATGAATACTCTGCAGCGCTGTGTGCTGACCCTGTATTCCTACGACGAAAAGCCGGATGACATTTCCATTCCGAACGTCCTCCGCCAGGCTTTGAGTCTGATCGCCAAAATGCCGCTGATCGCCGTTTACGGCTACCATGCATACCGCCACTACCACGAAAACCAGAACCTGATCATCCGAAATCCGAAACCGGAGCTGTCGATGGCTGAAAACATTCTGCAGATGCTTCACCCGGATGGAGAATACACTGCTCTGGAGGCAAAGGTTCTCGATGTTGCGTTAATTCTTCACGCAGACCACGGCGGCGGAAATAACTCAACATTTACGACACACGTTGTCTCCTCCTCCGGAACCGATACCTACTCTGCTGTTGCCGCTTCTTTAAGTTCCTTAAAAGGACCGCGCCACGGCGGTGCCAACTTGAAGGTTATGGAGATGTTTGAAAATATTGAAGAGAATGTTACAAACTGGGAAGACGAAAACGAACTGCGCACCTACCTGACCAAAATGCTTGATCGTGAAACATTCGATGGAACGGGTCTTATCTATGGTATGGGCCATGCTGTTTATACCCTGTCCGATCCACGTTGTGTGATTCTAAAAGAATATGCAAAGAAGCTTTCCGCTGAGAAGCACCGCGAGAAAGAATTTGCTCTCTATGAGTCTGTAGAACGCATTGCCGGCGAGTGTATCGCCAAAAAGCGCCGTCTGCTCAAACCAGTCTGTGCAAATGTTGATTTCTACAGCGGTTTCGTCTACACAATGCTTGGCCTTCCAAAAGAGCTCTACACCCCGATCTTTGCTATCTCCCGTATCTCCGGCTGGTCCGCACACCGGATCGAAGAGCTTGTCAACGAAGGAAAGATCATCCGTCCGGCTTATAAATATGTCGGTCATCATCGTCCGTACGTTGCCATTGAAAGAAGAACCCCAAGAAAGACTTCCCACAGTTTTTCAAATAACTAAAAAATTATGCGAAAAGGACACCTGCCCCGTACCGTTCTGGTATCGGGCAGGTGTCCTTTTATTGCCAAGTGATCTCTCGAAAAACCCGCGGAGCGTGCTTCTCATGGTTATAAACAAAACTCTGCGTTATACCCGGATCTTTGTTCCCTTGGTGTCTCGTTTTGCCAGCTTAATCTTCGCTGTCAGAGAAATCTCTTTGTCGTGATACGTGATCGTGTAATCCATCCGGCTTGCCAGCAGATACGCATGCTCTACCGCGTCGTCCTCTGCCATACGGATACCACGCACACCAACGGCTGCTTTTTTCTTCTCCGGCACTTCACTCGTAAGGAAGCGCAGGAAGACACCGTTTTTCGTCTGCAGAACCACATACTCCTGCTCCTGGCAGACCTCGGCAAGAATCAGACGGTCCTCCTCGGATGAAAGCTTCGTCGCCGCGATCGTTCGTTTTACGACATCAAACTCGGATCCATCGACAAGTTTTACCATACCGGCCGCGCTGACGAACAGCAGCTTATTGTTCTTGATATTTTCCAGTGCATCGACGTAAATCATCTGCTCCTTCTGGCTGCTGTAATTTCCAAGGTTGTCGATCGGCGTTCCCTTGTCACGGAATCTTCCATACGGGATGTCCATTACTTTGATGCTGTGCATCATGCCAAGATCCGTAAAGACGCAGATCTTATCGGTGTTTTTGCACTGGAACACATATTTGTTCTCGTTGTGCACAGCCTCTTTGTTCCGCTCGTAAGCAGACGTATCGATCGTCTTCGCATAACCGAAGCGGTCCATCAGGAAGACAACATCCATCTCCTCGACCTTCGGCTCCTCAAGAACAATCGCCTCAGCATTCTCAATCGCCGTTTTCCGCTTGTGGCCGTACTCTTTTTTTATCTGCGTCAGATCTTCCATAATAACTTCCGACATCGAGTCGTAATGATTTAAGATATCCTCGTACTTCGTAATCTTCGCCACAGTCGCCTCATGATCTTTTAAGAGTGCTTCCACTTCCAGTCCGATCAGTTTCTGCAGACGCATCTCCAGAATCGCCGTTGCCTGGCGTTCCGTAAAGCAGAGCTGTGCTGCCATACGCTCACTTGACTTTGATTTGAAGCGGATACCATCGGTCACTCCCATAATCAGACACTCTTTGACCTGCTTCTGTGTCTTGCTTCCGCGCAGGATCTCAATGATCAGATCGATCACATCGCATGCCTTGATCAGACCTTCCTGCACCTCGCGGCGCTCCATCTCTTTGCGGAGAAGGTTCTGGTATTTGCGGGTTGCCACTTCAAACTGGAAATCAACGTGATGCTCGATCACCTGCTTAAGGCTTAACGTCTCCGGTCTTCCATCTGCCACGGCGAGCATGTTGACACCGAACGTATCTTCCAGACGTGTTTTCTTGTACAGCAGATTCGTGATCCGCTCCACATCCGCGCCTTTTTTCAGTTCGAGCACGATGCGTGTTCCTTCTTTCGAGGACTGGTTGGAAATGTCGACGATTTCCGGCGCTTTCTTGCTCTCCACAAGCCCCGCCACATCGTTCAGGAACTTTCCGATGTTCGCACCGATCATCGGGTACGGAATTTCGGTGATCACAAGATACTGCTTTCCGTTTCTGCCTTTCTCCACTTCCACTTTTCCGCGGATTTTAATCTTTCCGACACCTTTTTCGTAGATCGACAGCAGGTCATCCTGATTGACGACAATACCGCCGGTCGGGAAATCCGGTCCTTTGATGTATTTCATCAGACCTTTGACGGTGATGTCGTTGTTTTTCATGTAGGCCTTGACCGCATCCACAATCTCACACAGGTTGTGCGGCGGAATGCTTGTTGCCATACCGACAGCGATACCGTCTGCGCCATTCAACAGAAGGTTCGGCACGCGCACTGGCAGAACAGACGGCTCTTTTTCCGTCTCGTCGAAGTTCGGTACGAAATCGACAACGTCTTTGTCGAGATCCTTTAAATAGACCTCCTGTGTAATTTTCTGCAGTCTCGCCTCGGTATATCGCATTGCAGCGGCACCGTCACCCTCAATCGACCCGAAGTTTCCGTGACCGTCCACAAGCGGCTGCCCTTTTTTGAAATCCTGTGCCATTACGACAAGAGCATCGTAAATGGAACTGTCGCCGTGCGGATGGTATTTACCCATCGTATCGCCGACGATACGCGCGCACTTTCGGAACGGCTTGTCGTACTGGATGCCGAGCTCATACATGTCATACAGAGTACGGCGCTGTACCGGCTTTAAACCGTCCCGCACGTCCGGAAGCGCTCGGGAAATGATGACGCTCATCGCATAATCAATATAAGATTTCTGCATGACCTCAGAATATTCGGTCCGTATAATCTGATCTTCTGATTTTTCTTTCATCTTCCTTTGTCCTTCCTGTTAAATATCCAGCTCTGCATCGGTTGCATGCTCATAAATAAATGCTTTCCGCGGCGGAACCTCGGTTCCCATCAGTACTTCCGTCACATCGGAGGCCATACGGGCATCCTCGATCTCCACACGCTTCAAAAGTCTCGTCTCCGGATTCAGTGTCGTCTCCCAGAGCTGCTCCGGGTCCATCTCGCCAAGACCTTTGTAGCGCTGCAGCGTAAATTTTTCTTTGTGTGTCTTTCTGTATTTTTCCAGTGCTTTGTCGTCGTACAGATACTCTTCTTTTCCGCGGGACGGCATTGCCTTGTAAAGAGGCGGCATCGCGATATAGACATGTCCCTCGTAGATCAGCTCCGGCATGAAACGGTAGAACAGTGTCAGCAGCAGCGTTGAAATATGCGCACCGTCGACATCGGCATCTGCCATGATGATAATTTTATCGTAACGGAGCTTTGTGATATCGAAGTCGTTGCCGTAACCCTCGGAAAAGCCGCAGCCGAATGCATTGATCATGGATTTGATCTCGGCATTTGCCAGAACTTTATCAATAGAAGCCTTCTCTACGTTCAGAATCTTACCGCGGATCGGCAGAATCGCCTGGAAATTACGGTCACGCGCCGTCTTTGCGGAACCACCCGCAGAATCTCCCTCGACGATAAAGATCTCGCACAGCGACGGATCCTTTTTCTCGCAGTTTGCCAGTTTGCCGTTCGTATCAAACGAATATTTCTGCTTGGTCAGCATATTTGTCTTGGCTTTTTCTTCGCTTCTACGGATTTTGGCAGATCGCTCAGCGCAGGCAAGAACATTTTTCAGCACTTCGAGATTGCGGTCGAAATACAGCGGAATCTCCTCGCCCGTTACTTTTCCGGCGGCCTTTGCCGCATCCGGGTTGTCCAGCTTCGTTTTTGTCTGGCCCTCGAACCGCGGATCCGGGTGCTTGATCGAAATAACAGCGGTCATACCGTTTCGGATATCCGATCCCGTAAAGTTATTGTCTTTTTCTTTTAAGACACCGATCTCTCTGGCATAGCTGTTCATAATCGTCGTAAAGGTCGATTTGAAACCGGAAATATGGGTACCGCCCTCAGCGTTGTAGATATTATTACAGAAGCCGAGCACGTTTTCCTGGAATTCGTTGATATACTGGAACGCACATTCTACGGTAATGCCCTCAGATTCCCCTTTGAAATAAATCGGATCGTGGATTGCCTCTTTGTTCTTATTCAGATCGCGCACAAAACCAACAATGCCATCCGGCTCGTGATACGTCAGGTGCTCCTCTTTTCCATCGCGCAGATCGGAAAAATAAATGGTAAGCGCCGGGTTCAGATATGCAGTCTCATGGAGACGGCTTTTGACCTCTGTTGCGGAAAAACGTGTTTTCTCAAAGATTTCCGGATCCGGCAGGAAGTTGATGCGGGTTCCGCTGTTCTTCGTTTTTCCGATCTTCGGCAGCAGCCCATCCTCATCGAGTTCCTGTACGGCAACACCTCGTTCGTAGCGGTCGTGATAAACCCAGCCGCCGAGGCTGACCTGTACGTCAAGATAGGTGGAAAGCGCATTGACAACCGAAGAACCGACACCGTGCAGACCGCCGCTTGTCTTGTACGCATTGTTGTCGAATTTACCGCCGGCGTGCAGGGTTGTAAAAACGAGACGCTCCGCCGGAACGCCTTTTTCATGCATGCCGACCGGAATTCCGCGGCCGTTGTCGGTCACGGTCGCCGAGCCGTCTGCTTCAAGTGTTACGTGAATGGTGTCGCAGTAGCCCGCAAGATGCTCGTCCACCGCATTGTCTACAATTTCATAAATCAGATGATTCAGGCCTTTCCGCGAGGTACTTCCGATATACATACCAGGGCGCTTACGCACTGCTTCGAGACCTTCCAGCACGGAAATACTGCTGGCATCATACGTTTCTTTTTTTGGCATAACTGTTCTATCCTCACTTATGTGTTACTGTCTTTTTCTCTTAAAAATACTTCTGTCTGTCCCCTTTTGGGGCACAGTATTTTATTATATCATTTTTCTTCCCGGAATAGCAAGATTTTCTTTAGAAGAAAGAATCTCCTCCGTTCATCAGCTCCTTAAAAGAAGTCACGTAGCGGTCTGCTTCCTGCTCCATCTTTGCGCGGTTTCCTTCCCCGCTTCTGTCATACACGCCCACAGCCGCAAATCCGCCCATTTTGGCGCCGCGGATTCCCGCTAGGATATCTTCATATACCACACACGTTTCCGGCGGAAGAGACAGCTTTTCAGCCGCTTTCTCGTAGATATCCGGAAAGCCCTTGCCGCGCTTTACTTCCGAGACGGTGACAAATGCTTTAAAACACTCATAAATCCCATTTCTCTTTAAGGCCGGCTCATACAGCTCCGGGCTCGATGAGGTAGCAACCGCCATGCGGATTCCTTTTTCTTTTAAATAGCGGAGATATTCTGCTGCCCCGTCTTTTAACTCCACTTCATACGTATAGGCGTCGACCGCCATCTGATGCCACTCCTGAATCAGTTCTTCCGGCGTTTCCGGAAAGCCGAACCGTCTGATCGTGTAGCGGGCAGCCTCCAGAAAGCCGAGCGGTGTAATCGCCTCCTGATAATCCGGCGGAACCTCAAGTCCTCTCTTCTTTAAAAATGCAACATCGATGTCATCCCAGACCCGCATCGAGTCGAGCAGTGTTCCGTCCAGATCAAAAATGGCTCCTTTGTACTGTTTCATTTGTCTTCTCCTTCTCTATTCTAATCTTTTTTCTTTCTTTTTAGAACGTATTTCTGTTTTTTAGAACATTTGTTTGTTTTATCATACCATAACTGGCAAAAAATGCAAGTAAAATGCGAATTTCGCTACTTTTTGAAATTTTTTAAATTTTTTTCAAAAAAACACTTGCATTTTCTCCAGACATCGTGTATTATAAGCGAGTACGGTTCGTTGGTCAAGAGGCTAAGACGTCGCCCTCTCACGGCGAAAACAGGGGTTCGATTCCCCTACGAACTGCTGAAGGTTCGCAGGATGCCTTCTCTCTTAAAAATCCTGTTTTAAGCGACATGGTTCGTTGGTCAAGAGGCTAAGACGTCGCCCTCTCACGGCGAAAACAGGGGTTCGATTCCCCTACGAACTGCTGAAGGTTTTGCAGAATCCCTTCTCTTTAAAAATTCTGTTCTATATCATACGGTTCGTTGGTCAAGAGGCTAAGACGTCGCCCTCTCACGGCGAAAACAGGGGTTCGATTCCCCTACGAACTGTTGAAGGTTTCACAGAGTTCCTTCTCTTTTAAAAATTCTGTTCTATATCATATGGTTCGTTGGTCAAGAGGCTAAGACGTTGCCCTCTCACGGCGAAAACAGGGGTTCGATTCCCCTACGAACTGTTGAAGGTTTCACAGAGTCCCTTCTCTTTTAAAAATTCTGTTCTATATCATATGGTTCGTTGGTCAAGAGGCTAAGACGTTGCCCTCTCACGGCGAAAACAGGGGTTCGATTCCCCTACGAACTGCTTTTAATCGGAGCCTGCATGGCTCCGTTTTTTGCTGTGCTGATTTTTTTCTTCCTATCATAAACGCCAGCAAAAAAGCCCGGCAGTTTTCTGCCGGACTTTTCCTTTTTTCTGACAACTCTTTTATTCTGCGTAGATCTTAACCAGTTCTTTCAGCATTGCCATCGTCTTTTCCATCCCCTCAACGGTAATGTGCTCATACGGTCCATGGCATGCATATCCGCCGGTTCCGATGTTCGGGCACGGCAGCCCCATGAAGCTTAAGCGTGCGCCGTCTGTGCCGCCGCGGATCGGAAGAACGATCGGCTCCATGCCGGCTCTTCTGGCTGCCTCTTCGGCATTCTCAATCAGATGGTAGCAAGGACGGATCTTCTCAGCCATGTTGCGGTACTGCTCTTTGATCTCCAGTTTTACCGTTCCCTCGCCGTATTTTTCATTCATTGCTTTTTCAATCCGGCGCAGATTCTCTTCTTTTGCTGCAAATTTCTCTGCATCGTGATCACGGATGATGTATTCGGACTCGGCATGTGCCACATCGCCGGACATACTGGTCAGATGATAGAAGCCTTCATATCCTTCGGTATTTCTCGGGGACTCTGCTTCCGGCAGAAGAGACTGGATCTCGCTTGCAACAGCGATTGCATTGATCATCGTGTCTTTTGCTCCGCCTGGGTGGATGTTAAATCCGGTCACCGTGAATTTCGCTCCGGCTGCATTGAAGTTTTCGAATTCGATTTCTCCCTCTGTGCCGCCGTCCACGGTATAGGCAAACTCTGCGTCAAAGCCTGGAACATCAAAAAAGTCAGGGCCTTCACCGATCTCCTCATCCGGTGTAAATCCGATGGAAATCGGACCGTGCGGGATTTCTCCGGCAAGAAGGGCTTCTGCCAGTGTCATAATCTCTGCCACGCCCGCCTTGTCGTCTGCACCGAGCACCGTTGTTCCATCGCTTGTGATCAGCGTTCTGCCGGCCAGGGATGGAAGATGCGGGAATACCGAAACCTCCAGTGTTCTTCCGCTGTCAGCCAGCTTCAGATCCTTTCCGTCATAATTTTCATGTACGATCGGATTTACCGCATGATCTGCAAAATCAGATACCGTATCCATGTGTGCGATAAATCCCAGTTTTGTCTTTCCTTCGTATCCTTTTGTTGCCGGAATTTTTCCATAGACGTAGCATTTATCCTCTACACGGACATCCGATACACCGAGCGCTTTCATTTCTTCTGCAAGCTGGTCTGCCAGAACTCTCTGACACTCGGAAGACGGATGGGTTCCGCTCTTCTCATTGCTCGGTGTCGGCACTTTAACATAATTCAGTAATCTTTCATATGCTTTCATTTTCTTCTTCTCCTTCTTATTTCATCAGCTTCTGGATGGTTTTGCAGAGCTCATCCACGGCGCCTTCTTTTCCCTGCCGGATATCCTCCACAACGCAGGATTTGATGTGGCTGGAAAGCAGTACCTTGTTGAAGCTGTTTAATGCAGACTGGATCGCGGATACCTGGGTCAGGATATCGACGCAGTAGCGGTCGCTCTCCACCATTTCCCGTATTCCGCGCACCTGGCCTTCAATTCTCGAAAGACGGTGGATCAGATCTTTGTATTCTTTTTCGTCCCGCACTTTTTTCCGGTCGCATTCACTGCAGTGTGTACAACATTCACCCATGAGGTTTCCTCCTTGTGTTCCGTCACTCTATATACCCCGTCTGGGTATGAATTTATGATACTCTTTTGCCCAGACTTTGTCAATCTTCGATTTTTGCCGCAAGCGCGCCGTACAGCTTCTGGTTTACCAGACTTGCCGCGCTGCACTCCGCCTCCGGCGCGTTCGCCGACGGCTCTCCGCAGAGATCGACCGCGAGCACCTTTCTCCCCGCAAGACAGTCCTTTGCAAGGGACAGCAGCTCATCCACACGCACATTTCCCTGATCCCAGTTCGTATCAAGCTCCTCCTTTGACAGAATGTCCTTATCGACCGACAGATATACCGGAAATGTTCCCGCATGGGATGCAAAAATCTCTTTGATCTTCGCCGCTCCGCTTCCGTCGTCGAGCTCTTCCTGTGTCACAAACCAGACATGCTCCATCGCTTCTGTCTCCCGCACCGACGCCTCCGGCGGGCCGATCACACAGATTCCTTTGATGTTTTGATACGCCCCGGCAGCATCCCGGATCCAGGAACCGCAGGAGAGCACCGGAAGAAGCGCCGGCGGCTGCATATCGGTATGGTGGTCGAATACGGCTAAAAACAAATCTTCTTTTTCCAGTCCCAGCAGCAATTTGCTCATATAGTGATAATTGCCGGAATCCAGAAGGCGGATCCGCGGCAGCTCTTTCGTTTCTTTTTTTCGGCCAAGTTCCGCTTCCAGAAACTGCTCCGTCTCCGGATCGAGATAACCGTCAGTTCCCCGGAGCTCTCTTAGATCCCAGATCTTTCCCGCCTGCTCCCAGGCATATCCTTCGGACTCATAAATTCCGGAAAGGCTAAAACAAAATGGTTTCATCTTCTCTTTTACTCCTGTTATTTATTTAATGGATTCAGCTTTCTTCCCGCCGTTACAAGAAGAACGGCTGATATCAGAAGCTGCAGAACGGCACTCGCCTCCGGCAGATAATGGATCAGCGGATTCTGTCCGTAATTTCCAAGCAGATAGCAGAGCTGTTCCATCTCTCTTCCATTCCCAAGCTGGCGGCTGATGATCCCCGCAAACGAGGTAAACGGATTGAAAAGAAGAAGGTAAATTACACCTCCTACATCGATCTGCTGATAAGCTGCCGTCATCTCCTGCTGCAGCAGTCCTGCGTAGTAGGCAAGCCCCGTGCAGGCGCATATTCCTACGACCAGAAAAACGACAATGACATAGGAAAGAACGGTCGCCAGTGTGGTCCGCTTAAAAACAACCGAACAGAAAATGCCGATACTGCCGACAAAAATTCCGGTCAGAAGAAGGCCTCCCGCCATCAGAAGCAGTCCGCCAAGGCCGATACCGCCGAACACCACAACAAGGGACAGCACCGGCAGTGCCGAAACCGTCAGTATCAGAACAACGCCAAGCGATGCCTCCAGCTTTCCCGTAATGATTCTCCACGGGTTCAGGTTCGTCGTCAGCAGCACATCCAGCGTTTTTTTCTCACGCTCCAGCGAAATGCTTCCTCCCGCAACCGCCGGAACTGAAAGGACGACGAGAATAAACAGAAGATACGTCATCAGAATATAGCAGTTCATCGGAACGCTGTAACTGACCGGTGCCAGATAGCCAAGCTGGCTGCTCTCCCCGAAATAGCAGACAAACGCAACCACGGCAAGCAGCAGATTGCAGACAAAAATAATCCAGGAAATCCGCGATGACCGCGAGTTCCGCTTCATTTCTTTTTCAAATACAGGATTTAACCGCACGTTTCGTTCCCTCCTTATCCGATCGTGTTTCCGAACGTTTCTGTGTTTCGGCTCTTCTGTTCCGTTTCCCCGGTCAGATGGAAGAACAGGGACTCCAGGCTGTTGTGTTCCCGTGCAAACGAAACCACAAGGATTCCGGCATCCACCAGTTTCTGCAGCAGATACGCCTCCTCCTCCCGGCTTCCCGAAAACCAGGCCGCAATCTTGTTTTCATCCACAGAAAGGCGGCTGACCTGCGGATCCTGCCGCAATAGTTCCAGCGCCTTTGGCACCTGGTTCAGCACAGTGATGCGCAGCGGATTGGAGCTGTCGATCGCAAGCATAATGTTTTCCAGCTTTCCCTGCTGTACCATGACACCTCCGTTGATGACACCGATGCTGGTGCACAGATCTGCTAATTCCGAAAGAATATGGGAGCTGATCAGAATCGTATAATCCTCCCGCGCCAATCGCTGCAGGAGAAGCTGAAAATCCTTTCTCGAACGCGGATCCAGACCGGAATTCGGTTCGTCCAGCACCAGAAGCTTCGGTTTATGGATCATCGCGCGCGCCAGACAGAGCCGCTGCTGTATGCCCCTTGAGAGCGAATCCACCATCTGCTCCTCTTTTCCCGATAGTTCGACCATCTCCAGCACTTCCCGCGCACGGACGGTTCCTGCCCGCCCGTAAATTCCATACGATGCGGCAAAAAATTCCAGATACTCTATCACGTTTAAGTTTTCATAAACGCCAAAGAAATCAGGCACAAAGCCGATCAGGCTTTTCTGCTTCAGAATATTTTTTGTCGTCCGCACGCCGTCCAGCCACAGATCGCCGCCGTCGCTCTTTAAAAGCCCTGAAATAATGCGCAGCGTCGTTGTTTTTCCCGCACCGTTCGGTCCGACAAAGCCGTAAATATCGCCTTTTTTTACTTCCATATCAAGACCGTTCAGGGCATATGTTTTTCCGTATTTTTTGGTCAGTTTCTCAATTTTCAGTATCGACATTTGGCTCCTCCGCTAACAGGTTCTCCAGATATTGCTCCGGTGGGATCTCTTTCGCCTTTACGATCAGATTCGGTGCTTCATAGTATCCATAATTTTCATGATACTCTTCTCCCTTTTCCTCTTCGGAAAGACGGTACCGCACACGGATCTGGTTGTCCACATTCACATACTGCGCCTCCAGCGCCGGATCACTCGCAAAATCGATCTCCCAGTCGGAAATTTCATCATACGTTCCCGTCTGAAAATTGTACAGCTCAATGATTCCATTGAAATTCCGGATCTTGGTCCCATCCTCCGTGCGGGCTTTCTCGAAAGCAAGCGAAAGAATGGTTCCCCGTTTTCCTCCCCCGCCGGTTTCTGCCGCCTGGATCTTATCTTCTAACGCCGTCATCGCATACGGCCAGAATGCAGGATCATAGATTCCCTCGGAATCCGGCTGCATCACGCCTTTAGCATACATTCCATACAGACACCAGATGTTGTTGTTTTCAAAGACACCGTTCAGATAATACGTTACTTCTGTTTCCTCTTCCGAGATTCCGCCGGAATTCGGTCCCATTTCAAAGCTTACCGTGTTTCCGCCGTCCCATCCGCTGTACTCCTGCGCATACGGACAGTACACAACGCCGGCCTCTTTCATGTCCACAGACACTTCCTGATAGTAATACGAGATTCCATACGCTTCGTATCCGCTGTCAAGCTGGAACGTATCGTCATTGCCTGCCAGCTTTCCAAAGAAAAGGCAGTTGTCACTCCGGTTCGGCATGTGATTATAGATGACGCCGTCCAGATAATTTTTCTCTATCTCCGGCAGATCTTCTGCCGCACTCCAATTTCCGAACTCCCGCACGCTGTCCGCTTCTATTCCATCCAGCGTGATCGTCTCCCCGTTTTTGATGTCTCCAATGAGGGCACAGTAACCTGGAACGGCGATCACACAGCTCTCCAGATCATAGCCTGTCTTATTTTCCACGGTTCCGCTGATCTTCTGATCCCAGAAATGAAACGTGCCTTTCAGTCCTTTGCCTTCGTCCAGCGTTTCCATCCGCTGCATGCCGAACTCATTCAGGGCAAATGCAGCCTGATTGGAAATTTCTGCCCTGTTTTTCTGTTCTCCGAAACTGATCTCCGTCTTTTCATATTCCGCATCCTCCGTTTCCGGCTGTGCCGTGCTGTTGGACATATAGTCCATACGGTTGTACGTCACCAGATCGTAGGACGGATCCAGATACAGCTCATAGGAAGCATTGTACGGCGCCTGTGCACAGAAATTAATGTAATCTTTCTGGTATGTATCGTACTGCCAGATTTCTCTTACATACGTCAGCACCGGGGCCTTAAGCCTCGTGCTCTGGCCAAACAGACTGATCAGCATAACAAAGACGGCCGAGCAGGCACAGATCGCCCCCCAGAGATACTGACGTTTTCCTGTTTTTTTCAAAAAGAAATACAATCCCGGCCCTGCCAGAACCAGATAGACCAGAATCAGGCCGCCGTACAGCACCGTATTCGGACGGTTCCGGATCTTAGTGTTTTCCAGAAGATCGGAAATCGTATAGTATTTCTGATAATTCGTATTTCGTTTTGCCAGAAGGCGGCTGGTGGTCTCTTCGTCCAGAATATTTTTCAGAAAATCTACCGGCGCTTCTTTAAACGCACTGCGCTGGCTTTCCGCAAATGTCTCGTTTCCCGAAAAGGTAATCAGAAGACCTCCCTCTGCCTGCCAGAGATCAATTTCTTTCTGGAGTGTCTCATCCAGTTCTTCTTTGGACTGCTCCAGAAGGATCAGCACATCCGGCGAATACGACTCCGCAAGCCCGACAAGCTCCTCTGCCCGGACAGATGCAGCTTCCACCTCATAAATCCCGTCGTTCAGCGTAACTCCATTCAGCTGCTGCCCGTAATTAGTTTCTTCTTCCACAACGCAGACTTCCACCTTGGACTGGAAGAAGCCTTCACTCGAAATCGTTTCTTCCCGACTGTACACCGTGTCCCTCTGGCTGTTCTCCAGGCGCAGGACACAAAAAGACGTATTTTCCACCAGAAGCCCTGCCGAAAAAGTCTTTGTAACGGTTCCGTTCGCCGGAATATAGATTGGAAAACGGTACGTAAAAAGGCTGTTTCTTCCATCGCCCGACCGCTTGCCCCCCGGAAACAGTTTTGAGAGAATGCCTTCTCCACTGTTTCCGCGGTAAATCGATTCCGCGGCGTTTTTTATCTGAAAAACAAAGTATCCTTCAAATTCAACAGCGCTCTCATTTGTGATTGTCACACGAATCGGTACGTGATTCCCATCCTGATAGTTTCCTTCGAATCCATAAGAAAAATCAATCTGGTATTCCCCTGCGTAGCTGTTGGCAAGAAGCTGCTTTTCTTTCCCGCCGCTTCTTCCGCCATCCGACGGCGTGTTCTGATAAAGTTCTGTCCGCGTTGTCATCGCAGACACCCTCTGAACTCCCGCCAGAAGCAGAATCAGCAGCAAAATACCGGACAGACAGCAGATTTTGCTTCTTCTTTTCCTGTTCATCGCTTTTCGTCCGCTTTCTTCCCCTTTGGCATTCCGACCGGCAGTTCCACCTCAAAGACGGTTCCCTGCAGATCACTTTTTACCCGCACCTGTCCGTGATGCAGTTCCGCAATCTGCTGTACAATCGCAAGTCCAAGTCCCGTCCCGCCGGTATCGCGGCTCCTCGACTGCTCTGTCCGGTAAAATTTCTGGAAAATATGATCCAGTTCCTGTTTTGGAATGATCCGTCCGTAGTTAATGACACGCGTGACCACATATTCACCCTCTTTTTCCATTGAGACGCGGATCTGTTTTCCCTCTTTTCCGTATTTGACAGCATTGTTCAGCAGATTTCCAAAGAGCCGTGCCAGCAGCTCACCGTCCGCCTCGAGAAAAATCGCATGTTCCGCATGCAGAAATTCCACCTGAAGCTCATTTTTCACAAAAGACGGCGTCATCTCGTCGAGCATCTGCTCCATCAGCTGCACCAGATCAAGTTTTCCGAGATGCAGCTGCATCTCTTTGTGCTCCAGCTTGACGAATCCAAACAGTTCGTTCGTGAGCTGCTCCAGACGGAGTGCTTTCTGATAGGCAATATCGATATAATGATTTCTCGTCTCCTCATCCAGATCCGTCCGCGTGCGCACCCAGCCGAGATAGCCGATAATCGAAGTCAGCGGCGTACGGAGGTCATGTGCCACGGATGAGACGAGATCGTTTTTCGTATGCTCCGCGATCCGTTCCCGTTCCATAATTTCCTTGATATTCTGCTGCATCGTATTTAAGTTCTCCGCCATCACAGAAAACTCGTCATTTCCCTTTACCTCGATCGGATGATCAAAATCCCCTGCTGATATCTCCTTTACCTTTTCCAGAATCTTCCCAATGTATCGGATGGTTTCGCGCATCAGGAAATAAAAGGTCAGGCAGAACGAAAGCAGCGCAGCCGCCGTCAGAATCATCGTCCGCACCGATGGGCGGAGGCCTCCCGGTCCGATCCAGGCGCTCCGGTAACCGATGTTCATCAGTCCATTGCCGAAAAAGGTCAGAATCCCGTCGGTAAGCGTCACTACAAGCACCGTGATAAGTGCACTTACAATCAGATCAAAGACCATCCTCTGGCTGAAGTTTTTTATAAAATCAGGCTTCAATTTTGTATCCCACTCCCCAGACTGTTGTAATAATCTTATCTTCTCTTGTGTCGTCTTTCATTTTTCCGCGCAGACGGCGGATATGTACCATAACCGTGTTGTTCGCCTCATAGAATTTTTCATGCCAGACGCGCTCGAAAATTTCGTCTGTACCGAACACACGGCCCGGGTTGGAGGCCAGCAGATACAGAATATCAAATTCAATCGGTGTCAACTTGATGCTTTCTCCGTAGCAGACAACCTGATGGGTTACCTTGTTGATTTCCAGACGCTTTAAGGAAATCACTTCCTGGCGCTCGTGCGGCTTCGACGGATTCAGTTCGCGGTAGCGGCGGAGCTGGGATTTTACACGCGCCATCAGCTCCAGCGGATTGAACGGTTTTGCCACGTAATCGTCTGCTCCCGTTGACAGACCGACGATCTTGTCGATATCCTGCGTTTTGGCACTTACCATGATGATCGGAATGTTGTTCGTCTCCCGGATGCGGCGGCACATCGCAATACCGTCCATATCCGGCATCATCACATCGAGCAGCACCAGGTCGATTTTTTTCTCCTCCAGAATGCGGAGTCCCTCTTTTGCACTGTACGCTTTTAATACCTGAAATCCATCGCTGATCAGATAAATTTCCAGCAGATCCGCGATTTCTTTTTCATCATCCACAACTAAAATATTTGTTTCTTCCACGTCGTTTCCATCCTCTCTGTTTTTAACTACCGTAATGGTACCATGAATATTCAAAAAAATCTTTACTTAATTCTTACGTCTGTATTATCTATTATAAAAAGAAAAGCCGCCTTCCACAAGAGGCCGCTTTTCTTTTCTTCTTATATTTTTTATCTTCGTACTGCGCGGCGGTATACCACAAGAGAAACCGCTGCGGAAATGACCTCTGTGATCCAGAAGGCGTGCCATACGAAAACGCCGCCTCCCAGATGGGACAGCAGGTAAGCTGCCGGGAGAATGACAATGACATTTCGGCAGAGGGAAATGATCAGGGAAGATCCACCTTTTCCGAGTCCCTCCAGCGCACCGGAGGATGTGATGGAAACTGCCGAAATCAAAAAGCCCGCGCTGATGCGTGTCAGTGCCTGTCCGCCAAGACGGATGGTCTCCGGATTGCTGCTGAACAGTCCGATCAGCTGTTCCGGAATGGCAAGGCAGATGCCGGTTCCAATAAGCATGATCACCGCACACATAATCAGGGTGATCTCATAAATCTTCCGCACACGCTTATGCTCGCCTGCGCCGTAGTTGAAGCCGATAATCGGGCGCATGCCCTGTACAATGCCGTTTGCTGTCAGATAGATGAACGTCTGCAGCTTGTAGTAAATGCCGAGCACGACAACGTAGCTCTGGGAATACACGGCCAGGATTCCATTCAGTGCGGAAATCAGAAGAGACGGCAGCGCCAGGTTCAGGATCGCCGGGACGCCGATCGCATACAGTCTTCCGACCAGATTTTTTCCTTCTTTTAAATATTCCGGATGGATTTTGACCGAAATCGGGCGGATCTTGTAAATGATCCAGTAAATCACGACCGGTGTCACCTGACCGATGCCGGTTGCAAGTGCCGCACCCTCAATTCCAAGACGCGGGAACGGTCCGATTCCGAAAATAATCAGCGGATCCAGAATGATGTTGACAATACAGCCGATCATCATACCGGTCATCGTCACTTTCATCCGGCCGACTGCCTGAAAAACCTTTTCAAAGTAAAGGTTTGCCATGATTGCTATGGTAAACAGAAAGATAATCCGTGAATACCGGACACCAAGATCGATGACAGTTTCGGAAGAAGAAAACATCCGCAGGAAACGCTCGATGACCAGAAGGCTTCCGATCGTTAAAATAACCGCATGCAGCATGGTAAGGGCAAGACCCTGCGTTGCAGCACAGCCGGCTGCCTTTTTGTCACCCGCTCCCAGATAATACGAAATCACCGCATTCAGTCCGATTCCAAAACCGATGGCAACGGCATTTACAAAATTCTGTACCGGATAAACCAGGGAGAGCGCCGTCATGGCATCTTCGCTGATCTGTGCGACAAAGAAGCTGTCCACAATGTTATATAAGGAATTGACCAGCATCGAGATTACCATTGGAAGCGCCATCGAAACCAGCAGTGGAAATACTGGCTTTTCTTTCATAAAGTTTTCGTTCATTATTACCTCCATTTGTGATCTTTTCTGTTGGTGGGCTTACGTGCAGGCACGGACTTTGCTCCATTGCCACAAAAAAAGCCACGCAATTATCTGCTTTCGATAATTGCGTGGCGAAAAGAACTTTATTACAAGTTGAAAAATCCACACCAAGTTTGAGAGCAATATACCACACTTTGCCCGGGCTTGTCAAGATTTCTCCTGTAACTTTTTTTATTCTACATTTTTCAGTGCCTCGTCCATCGGAATCTTTTGGATGTGGCGGAACTGCAGCACAGCGATAACAGCATACGCCGCAAGGCCCATCAGATACATTTTTCCGTAAATTGCCGGATCAATATAGTATGTCAGCCAGCCGCTGTACTCGGAAAGCATAATGACATAAATCTGGCGGATCAGCGCGGAGGCAATGATCAGGCTGGCACCGATTGAGACGATCACAACCCAGGTTGTCGCCGTCAAATACAGACTCAAAATTTCCCTGTTCTCGTAGCCGAGAATCTTTACCATCGAAATCGAAGTCGTATTCTTCTCGATGATCAGCTTCGTCAGCAGATAAATCAGCAGCATGAACAGTACAATCGAGAAAACATTGATCAGCTGGAACATTTCTCCCATCGACACATTGAGCTGCCGTGAAATCTTTGTCATATCATCTTCCGTAATTTTCGTCGCGATATACGATTCCTCCAGGTCCGTGATCGGCTCATTGGAGAAATAGCCGTTAAAGTAGTCCTCTGGATGATCGAATTCCTCGCAGAAGACATCCATCGGCAGAAATACCGCAAGGGCTCCCGGGTAGGCATAAATGCTTTTTACTTCAAAGCTGTACGTTTTGTCCTCATACGGCTCTTTCAGTTCCAGTGTATCGCCGACTTTCATTCCATATTTTTCGGCATAACCGTCGGAAATCGTCACGCCGTCCTCAAACAGTTCAGCGGAAACATATTTGCTGTCTTTCTGAATTCCATATACCGAAATGCTCTCGCCCTCCCGGTTTTTCGGAATATTCTTCAGCGATGTGACGGCAAACGTTTCCACGCCCTCCGTATTTGTCTTCAGTGACGGCGTCAGAAGTTTCTGCACAATTCCCATCAGCGTGTACTCATCATCCTCATCGATCGGATCCGGGACATTTAAAATATACTGGTAATCTGCCAGCATATTTTCCACCGCCTCCGTCTGGTAATGTGACAGCAGCGGTTTCATCATCATACCGAACAGCAACAGAATATTGGCAAATACGATACCGAGAAACAGGGTAAAGTAACTCGATTTGTTCTGCAGCAGGATCCGCAGACGAAACCGCGAGAAGAACCGGAAGTTCGGAAGACGCACCGCATGGCTTTTTCCTTTCTTTGCAAAATCGTGGCGCAGAAAACGCAGCGGTGACAGACGCAGACGGCCGGAAATCAGCACCGCGTTGATCACAAACATCAGAATTGCCGGAATTACGGTCGTGAGCAGAAATGCATTGGCATTCCACCGCGTCTGATACGTCGGCAGACTGTAGCTTCCATAATACATACCGGCGCAGATATCTTTAAACACGGTGTATCCCAGAATATTTCCAATCACCGCCGACAAAATCGTAATCAGTACCGGCAGGGACAGATAATGCAGCAGAAGTTCCCGTCTCGTATAGCCGGATGCGCGCAGCGTTCCGATCACCGACGCTTCTTTTACAATCGTATTGTTTGTCGTAACTGCAAAAATGAACGCCATGATGGCAATCAGGATGTACAGCAGTACCTCCACCATCGCCTTGTCACCGCCCATATCGTCGCCGGTAAATTTGATTGCCTGATTGCCGTAGCGCGGCAGATAACCCGTCAGCGAGGAATGAGCCGCCAGAACCTCGACGAAATTATCGGACCATTCTTTTTCCTCGTTTTCATCTTTCGGTTCCGTATCGTATTTCCAGGAATAGCAGTATTTGATATGGTCATCGGTAATGGCATCATACCCTTCTTCGGTCATGATTCCCACACCGAATTTAACCGCATCGAACATCATGTCACTCGAATTGCTGAACAGCGCACTGTAATCCGAAAGTGCCACAAGACCGGTAACCGTCAGTTCTTTTTTATCAACCGAGATCACATCACCGACCTGCAGGTCATTATTGTCCGCATACATACGGTCAATTGCAATTTCATCCTTCTGCTGCGGCATTTCGCCTTTCATCAGGCAGACCAGATTGACCTCTGTTCTGTTTTTAAAAAGACGGATCGTGCTCTCTGGTTCCGAATCCAGATCCGTGTCGACATCTTCGTCTTTATAGAAATTCTCGTAAATCGTTACCTTCTCTTTTTCCAGCCGTGTTCTCTGGTCGTCGGTGAGCTTCTGTTCTGTTGTAAAATTTCCGTTTTCCACGTTGTATTTTTCAAAGCTTTCATCGTAAGCATACAGCATGCTCTCATCCGCAACGAGAAAACCGGACACAAAGCCAATCGTCGCCGTCATAAACAGAAAAATAACGAGATATTTTCCAATATCGTTCTTCAGTTCCCGCAGCAGGCGTTTTCGTAATGGATTTTTCATACTTCCACCCCGCTTTACCAGTCCAGATCGCCGGCGGCGATTTTGGTCTCATTGACGTAGTTTTTACGGATCTGGCCGTCGCGCAGACGAATCACGCGGTCCGCCATGTTTTTGATCGCATCATTGTGTGTTACCATAATGACGGTGTTGCCGTACTTCTGATTGACGTCCTCGATCAGCTTCAAAATTTCTTTTGAAGTATGGTAATCGAGTGCACCTGTCGGCTCATCACAGAGCAGAATGCTTGGATTTTTGATGATAGCTCTTCCGATTGAAGTACGCTGCTGCTGACCGCCAGAGAGCTGGTTCGGCAGCTTGTCGCGGTGGTCATAGAGCCCCAGTGTCTTTAACAGATTGTTGATGTCGAGCGGATGATTGCTTAAGTATGCGCCGACTTCCATATTTTCTTTCACCGTCAGGTTTGGAATCAGATTGTACATCTGGAAAACGTATCCTAAATGTTTTCGTCTGTACCGTGTCAGCGTTTTTTCATTCATATCCTCAATTTTTTCGCCTTCAATCACGATCGAACCGCTGTCCGCCTCGTCGATTCCGCCGATAATATTCAACAGTGTCGATTTACCGGAACCGGATGGACCTAGGAGAACACAGATTTCACCTTTTTCCACAGAAAACTGGATTCCCTTTAAGACCTCCACACGGCTTTCACCGGTTCCAAAACTCTTCTTCAGGTTATTAATCTCAAGAAACATAACTTTCCTCCCTGCATCTTTTTTCCTGAGTGTGTAAGAGTCTGTTTTGTGTTAGACTCTTCTAACCCCATAATACTGCTTTTTCTGTGAAATGAAAAGCGCTGTTAATGAGTATTTTTTCTCATTAGCAGCGCTCTTTCTTTTATTTTTTAACAGTAAAAAACCATCGGATCTCTCCGATGGTTTTTCCGATATACCTTCAAAACCGCATACACTACACATCTATCATTCCATTTTTTGTGA
>NZ_QUGQ01000021.1:0-67365 GCF_003479155.1 Blautia sp. AF19-1 | reverse complement strand
TATGAAATTCGCAGTGTAGTTTTGTGCAATTTTTCAAATTTGCTCATTTATAGGTTAGAATGAAAAAACAGGAGAATCTGTTGATGAAAAGAAAATGGCTGACAGGTGCGCTTGTACTGGCAATGGCGGTAGTGACGCTGGCGGGATGCGGGGCAAAAGATGAGACAAAAGAAAAAGTGGAGCAGGTGACATTAAATGAGGTTGCCCACTCCATTTTTTACGCCCCGCAGTACGTGGCAATTGAGGAGGGGTATTTCGCGGACGAGGGCATTGATCTGACGCTGATAACAGGATTTGGTGCAGATAAAGTGCTGACGGCGATGATTTCCGGCGAGGCGGATATCGGGTTTATGGGGGCGGAGGCAACCGTCTACGCGTACCTCGAGGGAACCGCAGACCCGGTTGTGAACTTCGCGCAGCTGACGCAGCGGGCGGGAAACTTTGTTGTGGGAAGAGAGAAAGACAATTCGTTTACCTGGGAAAAATTGAAAAACAAAGAGGTATTAGGGGGAAGAAAAGGCGGTATGCCGGAAATGGTCTTTGAGTATGTTCTGGCGCAGAAAGGGATTGATAAAAAAGACGTAAACATCAACCAGAGCATCGATTTTGGTTCCACAGCTGCCGCGTTCTCCGGCGGACAGGGGGATTATACGATTGAATTTGAACCGTCCGCGACACTGCTCGAGCAGAAGGGCGACGGCTATGTCGTGGCATCGGTCGGAACGGAATCCGGGTATGTGCCGTATACGTCGTACAGCGTCAAACAGAGTTATCTGAAAATGCACGGCGCAACCGTAGAAAAATTCACGAAGGCACTGCAGAAGGGAATGGACTTCGTGCAGACGCACACACCGGAGGAGATTGCAGAAGTGATTGCGCCGCAGTTTGCAGAAACCGAGCTGGAAACCATCACCGCGATCGTGCGCCGCTACTATGAGCAGGATACGTGGAAAGAAAATCTGATCTTTGAGGAAGAAAGTTTTGATCTTCTGCAGGAAATTCTGGAGCAGGCGGGAGAGCTGGAGAAAAAGGCACCGTACAAGACACTCGTGACAACAAAATACGCCGAAGAGGCCGCCGCCAAAGGCTGATTCCGGCGGAATAGAAAAGCAAAAAAAGACAGAAAAAGACACTTTTCGACATTCGTCGACAAACAGCGACATTTTATTCGAAAAAAATAAAGAAAATTGTAAAAGAAAAGCAGAAAAATAGAGAAAAAGTATTGCAAAAAAGTAAATTTTGTTGCATACTATGGGTGTCGCATATATTTTTTACAACACAGGCATGCGGAGGCGAACAGACATGAAAGTAGGTTTTATCGGCGGCGGCAACATGGCGAGTGCCATGATTGGCGGAATGATCCAAAAAGGAGTTGTATCTGCAGATGACATTCTGGTATCGGTCCGCACGGAGAAAAGTGTGGAACGCTTGACCAACCAGTTTGGAGTCCAGGCGACTATGGATAACGAAGCGGTCGTAGCCGGATCCGATCTTGTATTCCTGGCAGTAAAGCCAAACCAAATAAAAAATATAATAAACCTCGTCAAAAACTTCATCTCACCCGAGAAGATTATCGTATCGATTCTTCCCGGTAAGTCTTTACAATGGCTGGGTACAGAAATCGGAAAACCAACAAAGTTAATTCGCACCATGCCAAACACACCAGCACTCGTCGGAGAAGGAATGACCGGCGTCTGTGCCAATGATCTCGTGACGGAGGAAGAGCTGCAGCTCGTTTTAACCCTCCTGAAAAGCTTTGGCCGCGCAGAAGTTGTTCCGGAGTATCTGATGGATACCGTCACAGGTGTCAGCGGAAGCTCGCCGGCGTACGTATTTCTTTTCCTGGAGGCTCTTGCAGATGCGGCCGTAGCCGAAGGAATGCCGAGAAAACAGGCATATGAATTTGCTGCACAGTCTGTCCTTGGAAGCGCCAAAATGCTTCTCGAGACAGGAATGCACCCGGGAGAATTAAAAGACATGGTCTGCTCGCCAGGCGGAACCACCATCGAAGCGGTTGCCGTACTGGAGCGGGAGAAACTGAGAAGTGCTGTTATTGATGCAACACGAGCCTGCATCTGGAAATCAAAGGAAGTGGATTAGAAGGAGCAGCACCGCCGCTTTGACAGAATGACGCTAATGTGAAAGCAGCAAAATAAAGAATGTATGCACAAAAAAACAAACCAAAACAAGCAAAAAGCAAGCACAAAAAAGAGTAAAAAAACAAACGAGCGGAAAAATCCCGGCAGCCGTGGAAAAGGCACCGGGATTTTTTCTGGTAATTTATAGTTTTTTTCCTTTACTGAGCGTACTGTTGTGATAATCGGAAGAATAGGTTACATCCTTTCCAAACCATACCGGAGGAACAAAGGCGTTTGCGGATGCTTCGTCCGGAAACTCCACCTCTGCGAGGTAAAGGCCTTCATACGGCGCATCAAAGACATCGAGCTCGATCGTCAGATCCGTTCCGGTAAGCGGCAGCAGATAGCGTGTTTTTGAGATGAGAACGCCGTCTGCCTTTTCCCGCAGATGCAGGTAGGATTCCTTTGTGAGCGGAAGATTATACTCTTCACGCACCATCAGCCCTTTTGACTTGTAGGTCAGATAATATTCGTCGTCAGAGCGGCGGATGCGGACAACCGGTTCGGTGGAAAGATAGCCCTGCTCGATTTTTTTACATGGATAGCTTGTAAGATTTTCCGGAAGCTGATCCAGAAGGTATTTGCGTTCGATTTCCATAAAAGAGACTCCTTCTCGTGATTGCATCACTGCTTTTTTCAAGAGTTTACCATGCTTTTCCCGTGATGTTAAGCGAAATCCGGCTTTTTGCGAAAAAAGTCCTGAAATTTTTATGAAATGCAAGCATTCTGCGGAAAAATGTGGTATAATAGCGGCGGTTTGTTACAAAGAAAAGCAGAGAATATCACGTGACAAAACACACGAGACTGATCATACAACACAGGAGGACAAAACCATGGCAAAGATTTATGTATTTCTGGCAGACGGATGTGAAGAGATTGAGGCACTGACCCCGGTGGATCTGCTGCGCAGAGCCGGAGAAGACGTATGCACCGTTTCTATTATGGGAAGAAAAGAAGTAACAGGATCCCACAAAATCACCATTCTTGCAGATGAAACCATCGAAGAGGGAGAGTTTGATGACGGAGACATGCTGGTACTTCCGGGCGGAATGCCGGGTACATTAAATCTGGCCGGAAACGAGACGCTCGCAGCGCTGATCCGTTCCTATGACGATCAGGGAAAGAAACTGGCAGCCATCTGCGCAGCGCCGAGCATCCTGGGTGTGATGGGCATCTTAAAAGATAAAAACGCTGTCTGCTTCCCGGGATTTGAAGAAAAGCTGGCAGGCGCAAACGTACTCGATGTACCGGCAGTCACCGACAAAAATGTGACCACCGGCCGCGGCATGGGAGCAGCCACTGACTTCGCACTGGAGCTGATCCGTGTTCTGCAGGGAGAGGACAAAGCAAAAGAAATGGCGGAAAAAATCGTATTTCATTGCTAAAAAAAAGCCTAAAAACCACAGAAATATAAAAAAATCACTGGCGTTTTTGAAAAGAGTATGCTATACTCGATAAATGACTGTAGAATGGAGAGGTGTGCAGGTTTTCTGCCGCTTTTCAGATAAATCAAGGAGGAAATTGATAAAATGAGTGTACAGGTCGAAAATTTAGAAAAGAATATGGCCAAACTTACCATTGAGGTTCCGGCTGAAGAATTAGAGAAAGCACTGGAGAAAGCTTACCAGAAACAGAAAAAGAACATCAGCGTTCCGGGCTTCCGTAAAGGAAAAGTTCCGAGAGCTATGGTAGAAAAAATGTATGGCCCGGCAGTATTCTATGAGGATGCTGTAAACAGCCTTGTTCCGGAAGAGTATTCCAAAGCAGCAGAAGAGAGCAAACTGGACATCGTATCCCGTCCGGAGATCAACGTAGAGCAGATCGAAAAAGGCAAAGCTTTCATCTTTACCGCAACTGTAGCAGTAAAACCGGAAGTTACCCTTGGCGAGTACAAAGGTCTGGAAGTAGCAAAAGCTGACACAACCGTTACAGATGAAGAAGTAGAAGCTGAGCTGAAAAAAGAGCAGGAGAAAAATGCAAGAACCATCAATGTAGAGGATCGTCCGGCAGCAGACGGAGATACCGTTACACTTGACTTCGAAGGTTCTGTAGACGGCGTTCCGTTCGACGGCGGCGCTGGAAAAGATTATCCGCTGACCCTTGGCTCCCATTCCTTCATTCCGGGATTCGAAGAGCAGCTCGTTGGCGCAGCTCTGGAAGAGGAGAAGGAAGTAAACGTTACTTTCCCAGAGGATTATCAGGCAGAAGAGCTTGCTGGAAAAGCAGCAGTATTCAAATGCACCATCCACAAAATCGAAGCAAAAGAGCTTCCGGCACTTGATGACGACTTCGCAAAAGACGTTTCCGAGTTCGATACTCTGGATGAGTACAAAAAAGAAATCAAAGACAACCTGACCAAGAAAAAAGAAGAGCAGGCTAAGACAGAAAAAGAGAACGCTGTCGTAGATAAAGCAGTAGAGAACGCAACAATGGAGATTCCGGAAGCTATGATCGATACGCAGGTAGAGAACATGGTTGACGATTTCGCAAGAAGAATCCAGTCCCAGGGTCTGTCCATGGAGCAGTACATGCAGTTTACAGGCGCTACCGTTGATTCCTTAAAAGAGCAGATGAAACCGCAGGCTGTTAAGAGAATCGAGAGCAGACTGGTACTTGAGAAAGTTGCAGAAGCAGAGAACATCCAGATCAGCGATGAGAAGCTGGACGAAGAGCTGGCTAAAATGGCTGAAATGTACAAAATGGAGCTGGATAAATTCAAAGAGCTCGTTGGCGAATATGAGAAAGAGCAGATGAAGAAAGATCTCGCTGTTCAGGAAGCAGTAACTCTCATGGCCGACAGCGCAAAAGAGGCGTAAGACCTCGGAAAGAGAGGCAATTGAATGAGTTTTGTACCTTATGTCATCGAGCAGACAAGCAGGGGAGAGAGAAGTTACGATATTTATTCAAGACTGCTGAACGACCGTATTATTTTTCTGGGAGAGGAAGTCACTGACGTATCGGCAAACCTGATCGTTGCACAGCTTCTGTTCCTGGAGTCTGAAGATCCGGGAAAAGATATCCACATGTATATCAACAGCCCGGGAGGTTCTGTAAGCGCAGGACTTGCTATCTATGATACGATGCAGTACATCAAATGTGATGTATCCACGATCTGTATCGGTATGGCTGCCAGCATGGGAGCATTCCTTCTTGCCGGCGGTACCAAAGGAAAGAGAATGGCTCTGCCAAACTCTGAAATCATGATTCATCAGCCATCCGGCGGTGCACAGGGTCAGGCAACCGAGATCAAAATCGTTGCAGAACAGATTCTGAAAACCAAACGGAAATTAAATGAAATTCTGGCGGCAAATACAGGAAAACCGCTGGAACAGATTGAGATCGATACCGAGCGTGACAACTACATGTCCGCAGAGGAAGCAAAAGCATACGGTCTGATTGATAATGTAATTACGAACCGATAAGAGAGGAAAGGTGTCCAAAAGCGTAGTTCCGGCAATGAGGCTTTTGTGGCACCTTTTGCCTTATCCGGCGATAAGGTTTAGTTGTAATATGTTGAAAGGAAGAAAACGATGGCTATAAAAGGGAATGATACCAAGATCCGCTGCTCTTTCTGCGGAAAGACAGAAGACCAGGTACGCAAGCTGATCGCAGGCCCGGACGGGGCATACATCTGTGATGACTGCGTGGCAATCTGCTCGGAGATCATTCAGGAAGAATTTGAGGATCTGTACGGCGAGCAGGATACCGACGAGATCAACCTGATCAAACCAAAGGAAATCAAAGCATTTCTGGATGACTACGTAATCGGACAGGATGAGGCGAAAAAAGTGCTCTCCGTTGCTGTTTACAACCATTACAAACGAGTGCTTTCCGGTGCATCCTCCGACATCGAACTGCAGAAGAGCAACATTCTGATGCTCGGACCGACCGGTTCCGGAAAAACGTATCTGGCACAGACACTGGCCAAACTGATCAACGTTCCGTTTGCAATTGCAGACGCAACGGCGCTCACCGAGGCAGGTTATGTCGGCGAGGACGTAGAAAACATTCTGCTCCGCCTCATTCAGGCAGCAGACTATGATATCGAGCGCGCTGAGCACGGCATCATCTACATCGATGAGATCGATAAAATCACAAGAAAATCCGAAAACGCTTCGATCACACGAGATGTTTCCGGCGAGGGTGTACAGCAGGCACTGCTGAAAATCCTGGAGGGAACTGTAGCTTCCGTTCCGCCGCAGGGCGGAAGAAAGCATCCGCATCAGGAGTTTATTCAGATTGATACGACGAATATCCTCTTTATCTGCGGCGGTGCATTCGAAGGACTCGAGAAGATCATCGAGACGAGACAGGATACGAAATCCATCGGATTCAACAATCCGATCGGCCATGCAAAAGATGAGAATGTCGGAGATCTGCTCCGTCAGGTCATGCCGCAGGATCTGACCAAGTTCGGCCTGATTCCGGAGTTTGTCGGACGTGTGCCGATTGTCGTTACGTTAAATTCTCTGGATGAGACGGCCCTGATGAAGATTCTGGTTGAGCCGAAGAATTCTCTGGTCAAACAGTACAAGAAGCTGTTTGAGCTGGACGGCGTACAGCTTGACTTCAAAGAAGATGCACTCGAAGCGATTGCAAAGAAATCCCTGGAGCGGAAAACAGGCGCCAGAGGTCTCCGCGCAATCATGGAAGATACGATGATGGATCTGATGTATGAGATCCCGTCGGACAATACGACAAAAGAATGCGTCATCACCAAGGACGCTGTAGAAAAGAAGGCGGAGCCGGAGATTATTCACGGCGAACCGGCCCCTGTTCCACGGCGGAATATGGGAAGAAGATCCGGAAGACCGGAAACCGCCTGAAAAACGCAGGAGGAAACTTAAATGGAAGAAGTGACAAAAGTATTACCGGCGATTGCGCTGCGTGGAACGACGATTCTGCCGGATATGATTGTACATTTTGATATCAGCAGACCTAAATCGGTTCGTGCGGTCGAGGAGGCGATGCTGGGAGACCAGAAAATTTTCCTGATTACACAGAAAGACCCGGATACGGAAGTACCGGGTCTGCTTGATGTGTATAAAATTGGAACAATTGCGGTCATCAAACAGGTTGTGAGAATGCCAAAAGATGTTCTGCGGATTCTCGTAGAAGCAGAAAGACGTGCAGAACTGCTGAACTTCGAGGAAGAGGAGAGCGAGTATCTCCGCGCCGAGGTGGCGCTGTTTACCGGCTCGGACGAAATGCAGTTTTCCGATATCGAGCAGGAGGCAATGCTGCGCAACTTAAAAGAGCTGTTTGCCGTCTACTGCGAGCAGACGCAGAAAGTCAGCAAGGAACTGGCAGGCCAGATCCTCGGAACCGAAGAAGTCGGAAAGCTGGTGGACCAGATCTGCATGAATCTGCCCCTCGACTACGTAAACCGCCAGAAACTGCTGGAGGCTGTGGAGCTTTCCGAGCGGTATGATACGCTCTGCGTCATGATCGCCAACGAGATTCAGATTCAGGAGATCCGTTCGGAGATTCAGGGAAAAATCAAAGAGCGGATCGATAAGAACCAGCGTGATTATATTCTGCGCGAGCAGCTTAAAGTCATCCGCGAGGAACTCGGCGAGGACAATTCCCGGACCGAGATTGAAAATTATAAGAAGCAGCTTGAGAAGCTCAAAGCCTCCAAAGAGGTAAAAGAGCGGATTTCCGAGGAGATTCACCGTCTGGAAAATTCGGCCAACAATCCGTCCGAGGCAGGCGTGATTCGCGGCTATATCGAGACACTGCTGGGGCTTCCGTGGGATAAGGCATCCCGTGACAATCAAGATCTGGCAAGAGCACGCGAGATTCTGGAGGAAGATCACTACGGTCTTTCGAAAGTAAAAGAGAGAATCCTCGAATTCCTGGCCGTACGCACCCTGACGAAGAAAGGCGAGAGCCCGATTCTCTGCCTGGCAGGCCCTCCGGGAACCGGTAAGACCTCGATTGCGAGAAGCGTGGCGCGAGCCCTGAATAAAAAATACGTCCGCATCTGTCTCGGCGGTGTGCGGGATGAGGCGGAGATCCGCGGCCACAGAAGAACCTACATCGGCGCGATGCCGGGACGCATTGCGGCGGGACTCCATCAGGCGAAGGTGAAAAATCCGTTGATGCTGCTCGACGAGATCGACAAAGTAAGTGCAGATTACAAGGGAGATACCTCTTCCGCACTTCTTGAGGTCCTCGATTCCGAGCAGAATAATAAATTTGCCGATCATTACGTAGAGCTTCCGATCGACCTTTCGGAGGTGCTCTTTATTGCAACCGCAAATGATATTCAGAACATTCCGCGTCCGTTGCTGGACCGTATGGAAGTGATTGAAATTTCAAGCTATACGGAAAACGAGAAGTTCCATATCGCAAAAGAACATCTCGTTCCGAAGCAGAAGAAGGCGAACGGTCTGAAAGAAGCACAGCTTGTGATCGAGGATGAGGCGCTGATGGAAGTGATCAGCGGCTACACCAGAGAGGCCGGTGTCCGCTCCCTGGAGCGCCAGATCGGCAGAATCTGCAGAAAGAGTGCGAGAAAGATTCTCGAGGAACAGGTAAAAGAGGTTGTTGTGACGAAAGAAAACCTGGAAGAGTTCCTCGGAAAAGAGAGGTATGAGTTCCAGCCGGCCAACGAAAAACCGGAGATTGGTATTGTGCGCGGTCTTGCCTGGACGGCAGTCGGCGGCGATACGCTGCAGATCGAGGTCAATGTGATGCCGGGAAAAGGAGAGTTTCTGCTGACCGGCCAGCTCGGCGATGTGATGAAGGAGTCTGCGCAGGCGGGCATCAGCTTTATTCGTTCCGTGGCAGAGCAGTATAAGATTCCGAAAGAATTTTTCGAGAAACACGACATCCACATTCATATTCCGGAGGGAGCCGTTCCAAAAGATGGCCCGTCTGCCGGTATTACGATGGCGACGGCGATGGTTTCCGCGATCACAAAGGTTCCGGTAAAAGCAGACGTTGCGATGACCGGAGAGATTACGCTCCGCGGCCGTGTGCTTCCGATCGGCGGCTTAAAAGAGAAGCTGCTGGCGGCAAAGAAAGCCGGTATCCATATGGTTCTCGTTCCGGAGAAAAATGAGCCGGATGTAAGAGAACTGGATGCGGAGATCACAGACGGACTGCAGATCGAATTTGTCGGCAGCATGGAACAGGTATTAAAACTGGCACTTGTGGAAAAGAAGTAAGGCCAGAAGATGCAAAAAACAGGAGAAGAAAAGTATGGTAATTAAACAGGTAGAGCTGCAGCATGTCTGCGGAATCACCAGTAAACTGCCGGATACCGGTCAGGTGGAAGTGGCATTTGCGGGAAAATCCAATGTTGGAAAATCTTCTCTCATCAATGCCCTGATGAATCGGAAATCACTGGCGCGTACCAGTGCGCAGCCGGGAAAAACACAGACGATCAACTACTACCACATCAATGAGGAAATGTATCTGGTGGATTTGCCGGGATACGGTTTTGCGAGAGCCTCCGAGGAGGTTAAAGCAAAATGGGGCAAGCTGATCGAGGATTATCTGCATCAGTCAAAAATGCTGCACGCAGTATTTCTTCTGATTGATATCCGTCATGCACCGTCCAACAACGATCGCATCATGTACAACTGGATTCTTCGAAACGGCTATCAGCCGATCATCATTGCGACGAAGCTGGACAAGATCAAGCGCAGCCAGCTTCAGAAGCAGATCAAGCTGATCCGCGAGACGCTGGAGGTTGAGAAAGATACGATTGTGATTCCGTTTTCTGCAGAGACAAAACAGGGACGCGAGGAGATCTGGAATCTGATTGATGAAATCCGCTCGGATGCCGAAGAAAGCGGGGAATAATGTCATGGGTATGATACGTGCGGCAGGCCTTGGGTATGAATACCTCCGTTATGAGGAGGAAGGACAGGAGCCGGAAGTAACAAAAGCGATCGAGGACGTCAGCCTGGAAATCCAGAAGGGACAGTTTATTGCGGTGCTCGGGCATAACGGAAGCGGAAAATCAACGCTTGCGAAACATATCAACGCGCTGCTGGTGCCTACAGAAGGCACCATGTGGGTGGACGATATGAAGACGACAGATGAGGAGGATGTCTGGAAGATCCGCCAGAAAGCCGGTATGGTATTCCAGAACCCGGATAACCAGATCATCGGAAATGTGGTGGAAGAGGATGTCGGCTTTGGACCGGAAAATCTGGGTGTCCCGACCGATGAAATCTGGAAACGGGTGGAGGAGAGCCTTACGGCGACCGGGATGATTTCATACCGGGCCCACTCTCCGAATAAGCTCTCGGGAGGTCAGAAACAGAGGGTTGCAATTGCAGGAGTGATGGCTATGCAGCCGGAATGTATTGTTCTTGATGAACCAACCGCGATGCTGGATCCGAACGGACGAAAAGAGGTTCTTCGCGCTGTGCGTAAGCTGAATGAAGAAAAGGGCGTTACGGTTATTCTGATTACGCATTACATGGAAGAGGTTGTTTTTGCGGACCGTGTGTTCGTTATGGACAGCGGCAGACTGGTAATGCAGGGGACGCCAAGGGAGATTTTTTCCGAAGTGGAGAAATTAAAAGAGCTCCGTCTTGATGTACCCCAAGTGACACTGTTGGCTTATGAATTGAGAAAAAATGGTGTAGATCTCCCGGAGGGAATTTTGACCATTGAAGAACTGGTGAATGCATTATGTCATTGAAACTTGAAGATGTAACGTACACATACAGCCCGGGAACGGCATATGAAATGCACGCCCTGGAGCATATCAATCTTGAAATTCCGAATGGCCAGTTTGTTGGGATTATCGGCCATACGGGAAGCGGAAAATCGACGCTTGTGCAGCATTTGAACGGTCTGATCCGCCCGACATTGGGACGGGTGCTGTATAACGGAGAGGATATCTGGAAAGAAGGATATCCGCTAAGAGAGCTTCGAAGCCATGTGGGACTGGTTTTCCAGTACCCGGAGCATCAGCTCTTTGAGACGGATGTGATCACAGATGTCTGCTTCGGACCGAAAAATCAGGGACTTTCACCGGAGGAATGCAGAAAACGGGCGGAAGAGGCACTGGATCATGTCGGATTTCCAAAGGAAATGTATGAAAAATCGCCGTTTGAACTCTCCGGAGGTCAGAAGCGTCGTGTTGCGATTGCCGGTGTGCTTGCCATGAACCCGGATTTTCTGGTGCTTGACGAGCCGACGGCGGGCCTTGATCCGAAGGGACGCGATGAAATCCTCGATCAGCTTGCATTGCTGCATAAGACGCGCGGCATTTCGGTCGTGCTCGTATCGCACAGCATGGAGGATATTGCAAAATATGTAGAGCGGATTATTGTCATGAACCACGGTCATGTGGCGTTTGACGATACACCGAAGAAAGTCTTCGCTCACTATAAAGAGCTGGAGAAAATCGGTCTTGCGGCGCCGCAGATGACGTATATTATGCATGCGCTAAAGGAACACGGCATGGACGTGGATGTAACGGCGACAACGGTTGAGGAGGCGCGCGATACGATTCTTGCGGCACTGGAAAGTCAGAAGAAAAACGGGAAAAAAGGAGCAGAAGTATGTTAAGAGATATTACTCTGGGACAGTATTACCCGGCAGATTCCATTCTGCACCGGCTTGACCCGCGTGTGAAATTTGTAGGAACGATCGTTTATGTCATTTCCCTCTTTTTGTTCCACAACTGGGGCTATCTGCTTGGAACCGTATTCCTTGCGGTGATGATTAAACTGTCGAAGGTACCGTTCAAATTTATCACGAAGGGTCTGAAATCAATTTTTGTGCTGCTCGCGATTACGATGGTATTTAACATCTTATTCACGCCGGGTGAGGTGCTCGTCCGTATCTGGAAAATTACGATCACCCACGAGGGTGTGGCCATGGCATGCCGTATGTCGGTGCGTCTGATTTTCCTGATGATCGGCTCTTCGCTGATGACGCTGACGACAACACCGAACCAGCTGACGGATGCACTCGAAAGCCTGCTCGGACCATTGAAAAAAATCCATGTGCCGGTGCATGAGATTTCCATGATGATGTCAATCGCGCTCCGTTTTATCCCGATTCTTCTGGAAGAGACAGACAAGATTATGAAAGCGCAGATGGCGCGCGGCGCGGATTTTGAGAGCGGAAATATTATCCAGAGAGTAAAGAACATGGTGCCGCTTCTGGTGCCGCTGTTTATTTCAGCCTTCCGCCGTGCAAATGATCTGGCGCTGGCAATGGAAGCACGCTGCTACCACGGAGGAGAGGGAAGAACACAGATGAAGCCGCTTCGGTATCAGACGCGCGATTATGCGGCGTATGGCGTCCTTATGGCATACCTTGTGTGCAGTATTGGCCTTCGCGTGTGTGGACTCTGATTTTGGCGAAAACGGAGGAGAAGAATGCGCAGAATTAAGCTGATTGTAGCGTATGACGGCACAAATTACTGTGGATGGCAGGTGCAGCCAAACGGCATTACAGTACAGGAAGTATTAAATCAGGCTCTTTCCGATCTTTTTGCGAAGAAAACGGCCTGCATCGGCGCAAGCCGGACCGACGCCGGGGTACATGCTCTCGGCAATGTTGCGGTATTTGATACGGATGCGAGAATGCCGGCGGACCGTATCGCATTTGCACTCAACACACGGCTTCCGGCAGATATCCGTATTCAGGGATCATCCGAAGTGCCGCCGGACTTTCACCCGCGTTTTACCGCAACAGTTAAAACGTATGAATATCGGATTTTGAACCGCACCTTTGCAGATCCGACGCGGAGACTGAATTCCTATTTCTGGTACGGCCCGCTGGATGTGGATGCGATGCGGCAGGCAGCATCGTATCTGGTTGGCATGCATGATTTTAAAAGCTTTGCAACAGCAAAACCGGAGGTGACCGACACGGTCCGTACCATCTATGAAACGAGTTTGGAAAAAGAAGACGATCTGATCCGCTTCCGGATCACCGGAAACGGTTTTCTCTACAATATGGTACGGATTATCACCGGAACACTGCTTGAGGTGGGAAAGGGCGATTATCCGCCGGAAAAAGTAAAAGAAATCCTTGCGGCGAAGGATCGAAAAATGGCGGGAGCAACGGCAAGGCCGGAGGGTCTGACACTGGTACAGATTCGGTATCCCGAATGGGATTTCGAGTAAAGACATAAGTGGTCTGTATTTCCCGCAAAATGGGACTCGCAGTTTACGAAAAAATGCAAAATATGGGTAAAAAACAGTTGACATTCCAAAATCCGTATAATATAATTACTAAATGTGTGACGTAGTTTGAAAACGCCGATGCCATAAGCCCCGGTAAGGCGGTTTCCTATATACATGAAACAGTAAATTGAATTTTTCACAGGAGGTTATATCCATGAACACCTTTATGGCAAATCCAGATAAGATTGAAAGAAAATGGTATGTTGTTGATGCAGAAGGATGTACATTAGGACGTCTGGCATCTGAAGTAGCAAAAGTATTACGTGGAAAAAACAAACCGGAGTACACTCCGCACGTAGATACTGGTGATTACGTAATCGTAATCAACGCTGATAAAGTAGCAGTAACCGGTAAAAAACTGGATCAGAAGATCTATTACAGCCACTCCGATTATGTAGGCGGAATGAAAGAAGCTACTCTTCGTGAGATGATGGCTAAGAAACCGGAGAAGGTTGTTGAACTTGCAGTGAAAGGCATGCTTCCAAAAGGACCTCTTGGAAGACAGATGTTCACAAAACTTCACGTATACGCTGGTGCAGAGCACGCTCATGCAGCTCAGAAACCAGAAGTATTAACATTTTAATAGGGAGGTAAAGAACATTGGCTAGCGCAAAATATTACGGAACCGGAAGAAGAAAAAAATCTATCGCAAGAGTATATCTTGTACCGGGAACTGGTAAAGTTACCATCAATAAAAGAGACATCGATGAGTATTTTGGTCTGGAGACCCTGAAAGTTATCGTTCGTCAGCCTCTGGCAGCTACAGAGACATCCGATAAATTCGACGTGATCGTAAACGTTCACGGCGGCGGATACACAGGACAGGCAGGAGCAATCCGTCACGGTGTTGCACGTGCCCTTCTGACTGTAGATAACGACTACAGACCAGTTCTGAAAAAAGCAGGATTCCTGACTCGTGATCCTAGAATGAAAGAGCGTAAGAAGTACGGTCTCAAGGCTGCACGTCGTGCACCTCAGTTCAGCAAGAGATAATCTGCTGTTCAGACCGTATCAAAATGGTTCAAAAAGCCCGGAAAATCAAGGCTTAATAGTGACAAGTAACTATTTTGTCGCAGAGAACGGTGTGACCCGAAGGTCACGCCGTTTTTCTGTGTTCATAGGTTGTTTGCGTGATGATAGGCTCGGAAATAACGGGAATATCTACATCGTCCACGAAGTTGAAGAAAATCTTCACTTTCTGCTTGCGCTTGCCGCTGGATTTGTCCGGGGCATAGACGATGATTTTCTTGATATACTCGTTCACGATGGTCTGTGTCAGCTCCTCCACATCCACATATTTCTGTGTCAGGGCGATAAAGGCATCCAGACCGTCGTTCATTTCTTCCCGCTGTTCCACCCATTCTTCGATAACTTCAATTTCGAGCTTTAACCGTTCCTGCTCCGCTTCATAGTCCGCAGACATCTTTCTGTATCTGTCCTGATTGAGATTTCCAAGAACATAGTCCTCGTACAGCCGGGCGATGATGACATCCAGATCGGCAAGGCGTTTCTTTGCCTGTTCCAGCTTCTTTTTGTCATCCCGGATGCTGCGCTCCTGGTCAGTCCTGCGGCATTGCAGCCATTCCTCCTGAAAACCGTCCACATCGCTTCGGATATACTCATTGACTGCCCGGATGCGTTCCAGAACGATTTCACGAAGCACATCTTCCCGGATATAGTGGGCAGTACAAGTACCACGGTTGCTCTTGTAGTTGTTGCAGACGTAGTGATCCTGCTTGCCCTCAAAGCTTTTGCTTGTGGCAAAGTGGAGCTTGCCGCCGCAATCGGCACAAAACAGAAGCCCGGAGAACAATCCCTGCCGTTCCGCTTTTGCGGGGCGGCGTTTGTTTTTCCTCAGTTCCTGCACCCTGTCAAACTGTGCCTGAGATACAATCGCTTCCTGTGTGTCCGGCAGATAAAACATATTCTCCGGCTCATTGGGAATCCGCTTTTTCAGCTTGTAGGACTTGGAATAAGTCTTGAAGTTGCAGGTACAGCCTGTGTACTCCTGCCGTTCCAAAATCCCTGCAATGGACTGGTTGCCCCAGTGGTACGGTCTTTCCGGCATCGGCTTTTTCTTTCGCTTGGCATAGAGTGCCTTTGCGGTCATAATCTGCTTTTCTTCCAGAATCCTTGCAATCTGCTCCGGGCCTTTGCCGTCAATGCAAAGGTCGAAGATGAGCTTGACTACCGGAGCCGCTTCTTCATCCAGAATCCAGTGATCCTTGTCCTCCGGGTCACAGCGGTATCCGTAGGGCGGTTTGCCCATGTGCTTCCCACTGGTTCCTCTCTGCCGCAAACTGACACGGACTTTCTTGCTGGTATCACGGGGATACCACTCGTTGAACAGATTACGGATTGCGGCGAAGCCCTCGCTGTCTCCCCGGTTGCTGTCTACGCCATCATTTATAGCGATAAAGCGGACATCATAACTCGGAAAGATAATATCCGTATATTGTCCAACAGTCAGATAGTCACGACCAAAGCGGCTGAGGTCTTTGACCAGCCAGCAGCCCACAAGCCCCTGCTTGACAAGCTCAAAGCCTTCCTGCACACCGGGACGATTGAAGTTCGTCCCCGTATAGCCGTCATCCACCAGAATTTTCAGGTTTGTATACCCGTGGTCACGGGCATATCGGGTTAAATACTCTCTCTGATTTGCGATACTGTTACTCTCGCCTTCCTGGGCATCCTCGTTGCTCAGACGGCAATAGAGAATGGTAATTTTCTGCTGATCCAACATAATATCCTCCTTCGGTGGTTGGTCAGCCGACAGTACCGTTGTGCATATTGGAATTATATCATGCTTTTGTGTCGCAGTCATTAACAAATCACCCCCTTGTCAGAAAAAATGAGCCGTTTTACCTTGTCGGTAAGTGGCTCATTTCCATCACACTCCGTTTCAATCACATACCATGTGTTTCCGATCTTGCACTCAATGGTTTTGCAGAAAGAGGACTGTGCCGCTTCCCAACGCTTGCGGCATTCTTCCAGAAAATCAATAGGCGGCTCAAAAATCGGATCGAAGCAGGAGCAAATATCAATATAGCCGATGGCATCGTTGATTTCTTCCATCGGGGCATCTTCCATAATCATCTTGTTAATTTCATCTACGGTTTTCTTCATAGGCAAATAGTTCCTTTCTTAAATTTCCATGTCCTGTCCACGATTGCGGGCAGGGTGTTTGTGTTCATACAGTTCCTTTCCCCTGGCGAGGATGGCATTGATAAAAGCCCAGACCTTTTCAGATGCAATCTCAATCGCATCCAGGAAAGGCTGGGCTTTTTGTTTCAGCTCCTCATAGTCTTTGTTCAGTTTTTCAAAACGGTCTTTCCATATCTTTGCGTTTTTATCTGCCTGCTCGAATTTCTGCTTGTATTTCAGCTTCTCAGACTTTTCCGCAAAGCTGCTGACCGCATAATCCTTTAGCGTGCGGCACTCATCCGCCGTCATGGTAACATTTCCCGTAATGGGATTTTTCTTGCCCATCGACTCAATCTCATGTGCAGTCATAGCAACAGACTTAGCAGCCTGAGTTTCCTTTTTCAGAGCTTCCAGTTTCTTTTTCTGCTTCTCCGTGGCAGCTTTGGCATCCGCTAAGCTCTGCTCGGCCTGTGCCACCTGTCCGGTCACAGCTTCCAAACGCTGCTGTTCGGCCTGTACCTTGAACTGTGTCACCGTCAGATGTTCTTCGGTGCTGCCACATTCTCCACGCTCTACATCGGTATAACCAGCGTTTCGCATGAAATTGAAAAAGTCATCCTGCAGCACACTGTAGGACGACTTCAAAATCTTTTTCCCTTTTGCGTTCAACATAGGATTTCCGTTTTCATCAAGAACGGGTTTGGATTCCCACTTCTTACTGCGGCTGACCTGTGTGATCGTTTCCTTTACCGTTCCCCGGAGGGATTCATCCTTGCATCGCTTCGACCACAGGATTTGTTTCTCCACCACCGGGATATAAACCACATGAAGGTGATAGTGGTACACATCCTCACCCAGAGCTTCCGACATTGCCCGGTTGCGCTCGTCGGCATGCATTACAGCGGAGAGGATATACTGCTCACCGCCCACGATCTCCACGGCGGCTTTATAGGCATCGGCATAAAACTGTTTTGCAAACTCATAGCCGCCGTGGTTGTAGAAATAAGCGGAGTTCACATCGAAAACCAACTCGCCATATTTGACGGCATCCGGTTTCAGCCCTCTGGTGGAGATGATCTTGTCCTGCTCCATCTGCTCAAACATTTTTACATAATCGTCAGTGGGAGACTTGAAGTGAACATTCAGCGCAGTACGTTCCGGCACGATGTCCACATTGGAATAACGGTCTTTTTCACGCTCATTGTGTTCCTGTACTTTTGTCACATCATCCGGAGTTTCCAAGTCCTGATTTCTGGCTAAGGTACGATCAATTCCATCATTTCTTGCCATAGATTTTTGTCCTTTCTTTAAGATTTGCAGACAGCGGAGGGCTGAGGAACGGCACTTTTTCAAAGTGTAATAACCCACTATTACACTTTCATCCATGCTGGCTACAAAGTGCCGTGGGCTCTCCGAGGGCTCTCCCGAGGGGGAATGCGGTCACTGCGGTGACCTCTGCTGACCAAGGCAAAATGTCTGCGCCTTTTACCTTGGTCAGCCCGTCTGCATGAAGCTGTTCTGCGGAACATTTCTTGCAGACGATGGCAGCGAAAACCGTATCTTTCACTGCCTGTCCATGGGCAGCACTGCGGTGCGCCTATGGGGACGGGAGATGCGGAGGGCTGTTGCCGGGGTATCACTTCTCCCGTCTTTTCTGCCATACGATGTCGTAACCAAGCACAGCGGCAAGCTCCAATACTTCCTTGTATCGTATACTTTCCCGCTGTAATTTTGCGGACAGGTTGGAAACGCTGTCGCTCCATCCGTACTCGTCCGAGAGCAGGTCAACAACTTCCTGCATGGTCATCCCGGCACGGATGATCTGTGCCTTTATTTCGTTGCGTATATTCATATTGATAAAATCCTCCATAATTCAGTTCATGTGTCGGTGCAACCTCTGCGCTCCAAGGTGGAGTGGATGCACCGAACAGTGAAAAATCTGCAATCTCCGAAATCCGTTCAGAATTTCGCTTGTGATGTCCTGTCCATATATGACCATATCCCACTTTGCCGTTTTGTGTGGTTTGGTCTGGAACAGTGAAAACACCCATTGTTCCGTGAACAGGGTACACGGTTCAGAGAAGCACGATTTCGTGAAATAGTTTCGTCCTGCGGTCAAAAACTTTGCTGTTTCCATTACCATTGATTTTTAATGCCCGAAAACAGGTCAGCTTTGAAAGCTGCTGTTTCCTATAACGGAAGAAAACAGGGGTAAATGCTGCGTACATACGTACAGAGCATGACTGGCAAAATCAATCCCGCCAGTCCTCCGGTACGTACGTACACGGCGAAACATCGTAAAATCCATTTATATGAGGTCTTGCCACAGCTTCCACGCCCATAAAGCCCCACACCCGCCGTCCGGCAGAGTTGGTGATGTTGTTGCAATGCTCCAGATTGAATCTCCCGGCATTGGCAATCATGGCATCGCTGAAGCTACGGGCTTTCAGCGGTGCAAGGGAGTTTTCCTCACACCACATCCGGTAGATTTCATAGAAATCCTTAGAGCTGATGGAAGCATCCGCTTTCAATCGGATGTATCCCTCCGACTCCATGAAATCAAAGATATTGTTGTTGTCACGCTTGACCGCTTCCCGGTTTTTCCGGATACGGTCACTCTCCGTAAACTTAAAGTTGTTGGCAACAAGCCGCTGTAAGCCTTCAAATGCCCACAGGAAGATACCCTCGGCTTCAGCTTTCATCTTCTCTGCAAGGTCAGGATCATCGGCTCTGTCCATGGGCTTTTCTTTGGTGGTCAGCACAAGCTGTCTGCGGTAAAAACCATCGCTGCGATCATATAGGGCTTGCAGATCACCATTGCTGAATGCCAGCAACCGGGCAAACATCCAGCCCTGATAACTCTGCTTGCCCTTGCGTTCCAAGTCCATTTTGCCCTGTGCAGTCACGATGGATTTTACATAGTTGGTCTGACGCAGAGCTTCCATCCGCATATCATCATCCACGCACAGCAGGATGTGTTCCAGATCGGCACGGGCAAAACGGTTTTCAGAAATCTTCCCGATGCTGCCGTCTTTCATATTCGTGCCGAAGATGGTGGACAGCACCGCACCGATTTGAGATTTACCCTCGCCACCGTTGCCTTTAATCACCATCATGCGCTGCCCCTTGTTGGAGGGAATCAGGCAATAGCCGATAAACTCCTGCAAAGTTGGAATGTCCTCGGCGTAAAGCAACCCATCCAGAAAGTTCAGCCAGATCACCGGTGCAGGAGCATCGGGATTATAGCCGACAGGCAGACGGCTTCGCACGATAGCCGGTCTGCCTTCGGTGAAAGTGCCGTTCAAGAGCAGCGTACCGTTGGCAACATGGATGCGATCCTGCTCCGGAGGGAAGTCAGACACCTGCGCTTCCAGTTTCAGCACTTCCAGAATGTTGGTGATCTTCCGTGGGATGTTGTTCACGGCACAAAATTTCAGCTTGTCGTAAATCTCCCCACGCAGAGGAAGGTCATCCGTCACTCGACCATCGGGCGTGAAAAAAGCTCCGTTTGCGAAGATGATTCTGCGCTCATGCAGAAATTCTTCACAAAACAGAGCTTCGTTGATGTTCTGCCCGTCAAACCAGACAGGAAAATTCATATTAGGCGTTTTCCGGTTCTTCGCCACGGTGCGCCACCTCCTTTTTCTTTCGTGCGGTATACTCTTGCAGAAAAGCAATTTTGTCGTCCTGCATCAGCTTGTCCACCAATGCCACCCGTTCTTCCAGATCACCCACCGTCAGCACATCTGCCATATATTCGATATAGCAGTGCATCTGGCAGGCTTCCACAAAACGGTCATCCAGAGCATCTTCCGGTGTCTTGGGTGCGTATCGTATTTTCCAATCTTCCAGCAGATGCAGATAATCCGTCAGCACCCGGAAACACAGCATTTCATTCTCCCGGAACTGACGGATATAGGGACGCTTTGGCTTGACCATAGCTGCGGCAGTGGGCGGTTTCGGGTCAAGCCCGAAGTCCGCAGCCAGCTTTTGCGCTGCTTCATAACTGCTCAGATCGAACAGTCTTGCCACAAGGTCGATTACATCCCCCTTGGCTCCGCAGCCGAAGCAGAAGAAATAATCCTCGTTCAGCTTCAAGCTCGGATGCCTGTCGTTGTGGAACGGGCAGCAAGCCATACCATTGCGGTTGACATTCAGCCCGTAGTGTTTTGCGGCTTGCTTTACGCTGATTGCCGCCTTGATGATTTCATAGATTGTCATAGAAAAACCTCCGTTCATAGTATTTAGAAAGCACGAAACACCCGCCGTGATTGGCAGGGGTTTGGCTCCTTCTACTATGGTTATGCCGGATTTTTCAAAAAACAGGCTAATCGGAGGACAACCCCGTTTCAAAAAACAGGACAACTTATGGATAGATGTAGATTTCTTTACATTAGCATGATAGAATTAAGAAAATGAAAAAACAGGACAGGAGGGGCAAGCATGAACCAAGAACTGATGACATTGGATTTTTGGCAGGATACGGTCATATATGAGGGAAAAACACTTCCTGTCGGCGCTCTTGCCTGTGATGCGCTGAATGTCCCTGCGGATACCATCGCAAAGATGAACGAGCAATGCGAGAAAATCAATCTGCTGCTTGGAATATTAAACGCCGGACAGGATGCTTCTGCACTCTGTCCTATTGCAACGGAAGCTGCTCTGACGATGCTTGATATTCTCAGTCAAACACCGCCGTTCTCCTATATGAATATCTCAAAGCACAGAGAACGGATTGAAAAAGTCTTTACTGTGGACAATGCGCTGAAATATGTGGAGTTTGCCATAAAAGCCGCAACCAATTCTTTGCAATTTGAAGAAATCCAGAACTTTGCCGATGCGATGATGCTCCAACGCTATACCGCAGTTTTCGGGCATCTGGCATACTCCCTTGGGGAATACCAAACGGCCATGCTTGATTTTGCAGAAAAATCAGACGGCAACGAAGCTGACCGCACCGCAGAGGGCTTTGCCAGAATGTTCGGCAATTATTTCCCGCCGGAGTTTTCCATCACGGAGGGCAATGCCTGGATGTCTACCCTGAACAATTCCGTTCAGTATGTATCCGTCATCCGTCCCGGCGAAAAAGTTGCGAAGCTGGTCAAGCGGATGCACTATGTATCCTTTGTGGGGATGTTCCGGTCTGATCTCTTTGAGGGCCTGTGTGTTGGCCATGCACCGAAAAAATGCAAAATCTGCGGCAAATGGTTTCTGACCACCAATGCAAGGCACACCAAATACTGCGGCGGCTACGCTCCGGGGGACAAGCTGCACCGCACCTGCCGGCAGATCGGTAACCTGAAAGGCAGAGAACAGCGGGAACTTGCGGACGATCATCCGCTGAAACAGATTTATGAGAAGCGACTGAATACCATAAACCGCTATGTGAAGCGTGGCGCTCTGGACGCTGATCTTGCAGAGGTTATGAAAAAACTGGCGAAAGATAAGATGCTTCGGGCGCTGGGCAATGTCGCTTACGCCAAGGGTGATTATGAAAAAGAAATGGGACAGGCTGCGTTGAAGAAAGAAGCAATAAAAAGAATTTGAATTTAGCTAAGAGGTGAGCAACGTTATGTTAGAAGTAGTATTTAGCGACAGTGCCGCAGGGACTATGGCGGTTGCGATTGGACATAAGGGTTTTTTAGGCGGAGCAACCAGTGTAATTATCTCTGATGGGACAGTTTCAAAAGAAGAAATAGAAAAGTTCCAGCATCAAGCAGAAGAACGGGAGCGTTCTGGTTGGGAGAATGCTATACCGTTGGAAGGAAATCGTAAGGACATAGTTAATCTTCCGCTGGCATTGTCTGTGGGCAACATCTCCGAAGCAGGAATTTGTTTGGAGCGTGAGTCGGCATTATCTTTGCTACTAAGCATACTGCCCGATATGGCATCTGAAATCGTAACTGAACTTCTCAATACATCCCGAAAGAACTATGCTACACTACTGGAAAAAGCACAAAACGGAGAGCCGATTCGTGTTTGGGTCGGACGAGACCCAGATGATGTGTGCGGATTGTATTGGCTTCTGGAACAACTACGACCAATCGGCTTTGAAAAATTGGATATTACCATTGTGGAGCTTCCAATGTGGGAAACAAGACCAGATGGATGCATTGTCCAGTATAACGGTTGGGGAGAAGTTGAACCTTATCACTTGGGACGGATGGCATCTCTTGGGAAGAAGTTGCCAACAAATTACCTTCGTAGTTTGGCTAACCGCTGGAGAGAACTCCAACAGGAAAATTCTCCTCTTCGTGCTGTTATAAACGGCAAACTGGTCAGCGTATCAGAAACTCTGTATGATACATTTATTCTTCGAGAATTGGATACACTGGACGACGAGTTTAGGGAAAGCGTGCTTGTTGGACAGGTTCTTGGAAAGAATCAATTAGGGATCGGTGATGGGTGGATTGCTTTGCGTGTGGAACAATTTATCAAAGGGGGACTTCTGCTCCCAATCACAACTCCTGCACCAAATGCACCTATTTATCACCGTATGTTAAAGAAAATAAAGTAATAAATAACCCATTAGTTGATCACGGGATATTTATGAGTATTACTAAACTGGAAGGAGGTGCGCTATGCTGAATGATTTTTCATGGAATATGACCGGATACATACCGAAACACGCTGTCAATCCATCCGATGATGGCATCCCACCCTATGTTGCAGAGCGCATCTTCCAGCTGGAACCGGAACCGCCTGCAGTAGACAATCCGAACGAATATATCCTGTCTGCCCTACGGGAAAAAGACTTGAAATATTTCTCATTCTTTCTCCACCACTACGAGCTGCAACTTAACAAGCGCATCAAAACCTTTCTCGGTGTGGATGGCGGCAATCGATACGACACAGACCGTTTTCTGGATATAAAACTGTCCTGCCGGGAGCAAATGCTCCAAAAGCTGATGGACTATGCTCCTGCCAAAGGTGCGGAGTATGCAACATACATTTTTCCGTTCATTCGGGATGCTATGCTCCGTTTCCGCATGGGCGAAGAAAAATGGTCGGTATCCTCTCTGACCAATTACAAAATGGTGCGGTCAATGGCGTGGCTGTACCATAACACCAAGGATGCGGTCAGTGAATTTGCAAAGAAATACAACTGCGACCTTGCCCTTGCGGAAGGATACCTGAAAGTAGTCCGTGGCATCCGCAATCAGCAGCCATTCTATGTAACGGACGAGGATGGCGAGGAAACAGGTGAAGATGTTGCCCTTGATGATACATGGAACTATACCGACATCCTCTGGAACGGCATACAGGCTGAAAAGGTGCAGCGGGCATTTGAGAAACTGAATTACCGGGAGCAAACCTTGCTTGAAAAGCGGCTGGCGATCTGTATGACCTGTGGGCGTGTCGGCTCATGGAAGAACCGCCCCACCTTTGAAGAACTGGCGGTTATGTTTGAGGGCAGCACAGCCAGCGGTGCAGAGCGAGCCTACCGGAAAGCAGTGGACAAGCTGACGGAGTTTTTGGTTGCCGAGGGTGCTATCCATGCAGTCCGGCTGAAACAGAAATCCAAAACCAAGCGCAAAAAGAAAATCACCGCCGCAATCTACGAATACCAGGCAGACTGCGACGGCGAATGGGGCGAAATGTCAGTTGATTTTGAGAACGGCACAGCAGAAATCATTCGGCTTGCTGATTGGGATACAATTAAAACGAACTGGTTTGCCAAGGAGGCGATCCGGTATATTTTATCATTGTCGCCTGATGCTCTTACAAAATATATGCTCGTCCCCCTTGAGCCGCCACTTATATCTTGAATCCTTACAACCACTGTAAGTGGTATTTGCTGTGTTCCCATGCTATCATTTTATTACAAATGATAGGAGGTATTCACATGAAACCCATTTTGAATATTGAAAATTTAACAAAAATCTATGGCAATGTGCCAAGTCAAACAAAGGCACTGAATGGGATCACCTTCCAGGTGATGCCGGGAGAGTTTCTCGGCATTATGGGAAGCAGCGGTTCCGGTAAATCCACACTGCTCAATTGTATTGCGACTGTGATTCAACCCACAGGTGGAAGCATTCAGGTGGAAGGCGATACTCTGCAATCCCTCAAGGGAAAGGCTCTTGCAGAGTACCGTGGCAAAAAAGTTGGTTATCTATTCCAGAACTTTGAATTGCTGGACAACCTGACTGGCAGGGAAAACATCCTGCTCCCGACTTCCTTGCATGGGGTATCCGAAGCAGAAAGCAGCCAGCGGCTGAAGCAGTTGGCTGACTATCTGGAAATCACTGATGTTCTGGATAAGTTTCCGTCCAAGATGTCCGGCGGCCAGCGTCAGCGTGTTGCGGCAGCAAGGGCTCTGATCTTACATCCCCAAATGATCCTTGCCGATGAACCGACGGGTGCGCTGGATTCTAAGAACGCAAGAAGTCTTATGGAGAAGCTGTCCGGCCTGAATCGTGACGAACAAGCTACGATCCTGATGGTAACCCATGATTCCAATGCCGCCAGCTTTTGCAAGCGCATTCTGTTCATCCAGGACGGCGTGATCTTTCATGAGCTTCGGCGTGGAGACGAAAGCCAGCAGGAGTTCTACGGGCGCATCCTGAAGGTGATGGCGCAACTGGGAGGGGGCAGCGCAAATGTTCTCTAATCTCATTCTTCGGAACAGCCACCGCAGCCGAAAGGAAAACGGTCTGTTTTTCAGCTCCCTGGTGATTTCTATTGTTGCCTTTTACATGATTCTTTCCATCTCCACTCAAGATGTGATGCTCTTTTTGCAGAAAATGGAGAGTGACGCAGTTGACAAACTCCTGCTTCTGATTCCTGCGTTTTATGGGATGACCCTCGGTATTCTGTTCTTTTTGATCTATTTTGCCTGCAAGTATCAGTTCGAGCGCAGACGGCATGAGTTTGGTGTTTATCTAATGTTGGGGATGCGTAGAAGTAAACTGTTTGGTATGCTTCTGGCGGAAGATTTCCTGACCAGTATTCTTGCCATGCTCATAGGCTTACCTGTGGCTGTGGTGCTTTCAGAAATTGTCAGTCTTGTCACCGCCAAGCTGGTAGGCATGGGGATCATCGGTCATCAGTTTTCTTTATCCTGGTCTGCAATTGAATGGACGCTGGCAGGATTTCTGGCAATTAAGCTGACGGCACTTCTGATTTTGAGTGGACGAATCAGCCGCCAGGAGATCGGTACTTTGCTATCCCAGCCAACGAACCGCCCCAAAAAGCAAATGCCATCTGTTATCTATGGACTGGCTGCTATATGCGGAAGTGTGATGTTGGCAGTGGCTTACTACATGGCGATTCAGGGAATTGCATGGACAAAGGTAAGTATGATGGGACTGACTTTGCTGTTGGGCATAGTTGGTACGATGCTGCTTTTCTATGGGATGCGTGCGCTGATTGCTTTGATTGTTAAGAAAGGAAAAGGAAATAAGCAGCTTCATGTATTTACCTTCCGGCAGATTCAGGAGAATGTTATTCATCAGTCAACCTCCATGGCCATCAGCTCCCTGCTGATTCTGGCGGCGCTGTGTTGTTTTGGTGCGGGCGTAGGAATTGCAGGAACGAATAGCCTGTCTTCTGGCCATGTAATCGACTATACTTTTGAAGATCATACTGCAGAAGATTCATCGCAGGTTCTTCCGAATATAAAGGCAGCCCTGAAAGAAAACGGTTTGGAAAATCAATTTTCAGAGCTTTTTGAAATGAGGGTTGGGCGTATTCGCACCACAGAAGATTATGATAATGCCTACAGCATGGACGCTGTTATGGACTCTCTTCGGAGCCTGCCCCAGTCGGAAGACCGGGATGTCCTTCTGAACAATCTTGGTTATGCCACATACCCATATTTGATTTGTTTATCGGACTATAATCGTTTGTTGGAATTGTCCGGCAAACCGGCTCTCCAATTAGGCGAAAAGGAGGCCGCTGTCTATATTGATACAGAGTTTACTACGGTAAGTCGTACCGCAATGCTGAACCAAGTATTGGCCGGACAGCCCAAGGTGGAACTGGATGGTAGTCCGATTCATCTTACAGGAGAGGTTCAGTCTGTGAATTTGGTCACGGACCGTTCTATAACCTTGTCCTTTGCATTGATTCTTCCGGATGAAGCATTCCTATATTATAGCCAGGGAATGTATGATACCTATGTCAATGCGGTGCTCAGTGAGCAGGCTCTGGATGGAAATAGCCTTATGACTGCATATTTGGATTTGAACGAGAAGCTGGACGAAACTGGCATTGAATATGAAAGCTATCTTCAGAATATAGGTCGTCAGCTTTTCTACACCATAGCATCCAGTTATATTACCCTCTATCTTGCGATTGTTTTCCTGGTAGTTGCCAACACCATCGTGGGTGTTCAGTTCCTGATGAGTCAGCAGAAAACCGGGCGCAGATACCAGACCCTGATCCGCCTGGGAGCTACTTACGAAACCCTTTGCCAGTCTGCTGGAAAGCAAATTACCTGGTTTATGGGACTTCCTGTATTGGTTGCGGCTGTCAGCAGTCTGTTTGGAGTCAGGGCGTTATTTACAGGGATACTCTCGTCCCGAACCCGTGGGACAGTGTCTGAAATGCTGCTTGTATCTGCTGCTATGATTTTACTACTTTGCGTGATAGAATATATTTATATGAGAGTGGTCAAGCGCTCCAGTGATCGGTATTTGCTGACACTGATGCAGCCGCAGAGAGAAGAATAATTTGGAAGGAGGTGCTGTCATGAAAAGAATTGCTGTTGTGGAAGATGAAGTCTATATGCGGGAAGAACTCTGCGATATGCTCCAAAAGGACGGCTATCTTGTGGAGGCAATTACCGAGTTTGAAGATGCCGCTCGGCTCTTGGCAGCCCTCCGCCCTGACCTTGTGATCTTAGACCTGAACTTGCCGGAGATCAGTGGCTTTCAAATCTGCCAGGAGCTAAAGAATAAAACTGCTATCCCCGTCCTGGTGCTGACTTCCAGAGATCAGGTAAAGGATGAACTGCAAGCGTTCCAGTTGGGTGCCGATGAATATTTGACGAAGCCGTGCAGAAAAGATCGACTTCTTGCCAGGGTATCCAATATTCTCAAAAGGTATGAAGGCCGTACCAATCTCATAGAGGGACCAGATTTCCTGTTAGACCAGCAGACCTACACGCTTTATATTCATAATACCTCTGTGGTGCTTCCAAAAAATCAGGGAAAACTGTTGGTCGCTCTTTTGTCCGGCGGCGATGCTCTGGTCACGACGGAGCAGCTTTGCATGGCACTATGGGGAACCACGGAATACATAGATGAAAATGCCTTGCAGGTTAACCTAACCCGGCTGAAAAAAACGATGTCCGCCCTTGAAATGAAGCAGCGAATCGTTGCAGTTCGAGGAATGGGCTACCGTTTGGAAGCGGAGGTGTCTCTATGAAGCAGCTTTGGCACATGATAGAACGGTACTACCCCTGGCTTCTGTTGCTGCTGGGCGTGGATTGCTTTTGCGCTGTCATTCTTTGGATTTCTGACATTCAGGTATTTCAAACCTTGATCGGGTTAGTAGTTCTGACGAGCATCCTTTTGTTTTCAGCGATTCTGTTTGTACTAAACAAGAGGGAGAACACCCACATGGAACTGTTCCGAGATTTCCTCAGTGATCCTACCATCTGCAATGAAGAACGGCTGCTCAGTGCCATTAGTCAGAAAGAAGGAGAATCTGTCCGATTTTTGGCTTCGGTTTTACGGGAATACAAAAACGAGAGTAACAATATGGCGGATGCCCTACGGGACTATGAAGAATACGTGGAGGGCTGGGCACATGAAGCGAAAACGCCCCTATCGTTGCTGACCATGCTCTTGGATAACCGGAACGATGAAATCTCTCCTTCCCTGCAAGCAAAGCTGGATTATGTCCGCAGTCAGCTTCAGGAGGATGTCACGCAGATGCTGTACTATGCCCGGTTGAAGAGCAGTACAAAGGATTACCGATTTGAGGATGTCAATTTGAATGACTGCTTGGGTGAAGTTCTGGAGGACTATGCCCCACTTCTTGAAGAGAAGCATTTTGTCATTCTCAACAAACTGCAATCTGAAACAGTCTATACAGACCGTAGAGGACTTCAGTTTATGTTGGGACAAATCGTTAGCAATGCCATCAAATATAGCAGCGATAGTCCCATGCTTACAATTTCCGTGATACATTCGGAGACTGCAGATATCCTTTCTGTTGAAGATAACGGCATTGGCGTAAAAAAATATAATCTGCCGTACATTTTTCAAAAGGGCTTTACCGGGGATTCTACTGACAGCAGAAAGAAGGCTACCGGTATGGGACTTTACCTGGTTAAGAAGATGGCCGACGATCTAAATCTTCATCTGGAAGCAGCTTCCCAGTGGGGAAAGAGCTTCAAGATTGTCATCTTCTTTCCTAAATTGAGATCCAACGGAGGGAAATAATATAAACAGAAAAACGCCCGCAGGATTTTCTCCTGCGGGCAGCGTGTTGTCAGCTATCCCAAGGCTTGTATTCTGTTACAGTTTTCAAATAGGTTTCGGGATCGCCGTTCAAGATAAGGTCTGCATACTCCAAAGGAGCGTTGTAGATCAAATAATCCAGCTCTGACCGCTGATACATATTGTCAGCAATCTCGTTCTCAACGACGATAGTGTCAATCGCAATCATACTGCCGTCGCTGAATTTCACTTCCACACAGCAATTATCCATATTGTAGGCACAAGATATTAAGGTTTTCATGGTATGTCCTCCATAATTCGTAATATAAAGCGAAAATCCCGTCTGACTTTCTGTTAGAAATCAGACGGGATTTGTCCGTATGCACCCCGGAAACCGTCAGCTAACAGTTGATAAGTAAATTAGTTCCTTATCACTGTTAAGCCAAGGTTTTCCGGGGTTTTACTATATCTAAACGGGCTGATATAGTTTGACCAAATTTGGAAAAACGAGAACCGTTTTCACCCGATTTTTAGTGGTTAAATATAGGACAGTCGGCAAAAATGGGGTCAAAAAACGGTCTTAGTGGTTAAAAAATAGGACAACCAGAGAACAATTTCGGGGGTATTTTTGAGGGTGATTTGGCACTCTCAGACACCGGATTTTTCGCTGGAGGGTTTGGCATAATCTGACCAAATCTGAACAATTAAATACGATTCTAATGCAGGCACTCAGTAACAAATAACTGGGTGCTTTTTGTCATGGCGAGGAGGAAAGTGACTATCGTGCTTGCATCAGGGAGAGCGAGTGGATTTAACTTCGTCCCAAGTTGGGACGAAGTTGCGGGCTGACGAAATTTTGGCACAACAGGCGGGGTCAAGTAGAAATCAGGTTCAAAGATTTATTCGACTGACAGAACTGATTCCCGAACTGCTGGATAGGGTTACTTTTACTTCTGACACTCTGCGGAAGTATTTTCCCAGAAGCTACACACCAGCCAGGATGCAGGAGACCATTATCAAGCTATTGGAACAATGGCAGCGTAAACGTCAGAGAGACCAGGAGCGATGAAAGGAGCCGCCTATGAAAGATATTTTAGCAAGGGAGCTGAAAGGACATAACATTCTTGCTGTGGAACGCTTTAAGGACAGCACCCGATGGATGATTGAATTTGTTGTTCTCCATCCGTGCAGTGCTTACGGGAGCAGAGGTGATGAAATGCGTCTGTTTCTTGCAGAGGACAGCTATTAGAACGCTCTCCAAGATCATCAGCGCCGGAAAATCAAAATCAAGCGGTATGCCCGTGTTGTTGAGGGACACATCCTCGACTTTAAGCCGGGAAAGAAATGCACAAGAAAATATAGAGAAAGTTGAACGCCACAATTCTTTGATTTAGGATTGTGGTTTTTTTGTACCCAAAATTTGGAAGGAGTGAGGTCGATGGCCGTTTTTCGCATTGAACGGACCCGTGATTATACCGTGATGAGCAATCATCATTTACGAAATGCAAACCTGTCGTTAAAAGCCAATGGACTGCTTTCCATGATGTTATCTTTGCCAGAGGACTGGAATTACACCACCCGTGGTCTTGCAAAGATCTGTAAGGAGGGCGTGGATGCCATAGGCGTTGCGTTGCGGGAATTGGAGGCTGCCGGTTACATTGTGCGGCACAAGCTGCGTGACCGGCAGGGACGCATCAGCGATACAGAGTATGTCATATACGAGCAGCCACAGCTTAGAAAACCGGATACGGATTCACCAGATACGGAAAACCCGTATATGGATAAACCGGATACGGAAAAGCCCGCAGAATTAAATATAGAGAAATCAAATACTCAAAAACAAAATATTTATGGATCAAGTACCGATTCCATTCCCTTCCGGGATTGCGCGGCAGATTGTCTGCCGGAACGGAAAGGAAGGGATGCGATGTCACTCACAGAGATAGAGAGTTATCGGGAATTGATTCAGGAGAATATCGGGTATGAATACCTGTGTCAGCAGTATGAAACTTATCGGGAGGATTTGGATGAGATTGTGGAGCTAATCGTGGAAACGGTCTGTGCAAAGCGAAAGACCACCCGTATTGCAGGAAGTGATTTTCCGCATGAAATCGTTCGTTCCAGGTTCTTGAAGCTGGATAACTCGCACATTGAGTTTGTCATGGACTGTTTACAGAAGAACACCACGGAAATTCGCAACATGAAGCAGTATCTTCTGACCGTTCTGTTCAATGCACCGACCACGATAAGCAATCGTTACACCTCACAAGTAAATCACGATCTGTATGGCGGCTGGTAAATGGTCGCTTTTTTATTGCCCGGAACTGCCGGGAGAAAGGAGCAAGCATGATGTCTGAGGGAAAGACCATAGGGTAGCTGATGGAAGAAATGCGGGCAAAGGCAGGAGCGCAGAATTATCACGGTCATGGATATATGGACCTCCAGCGTTTTGCGGAGGACACCCGGCACATGATTATTTTTGATGTGCTGACGAACGATTCCCCTGTTGGCTGGAAAGGCGAACGAACCCGCCTGTTCCTGTCGGATACCGGTTATGAAAAAGCACTGGATAGTCAGGAAAAGGGGCAGATTAAGATTTTGAGCCACGCAAAGGTACGCCAGGGCAATCTGCACTATGACCATTCTGACCAGTTACGCTAAGGAGGGCGGTATGAAGCGTTATCTTCTGCGGCGGCTGGTGGTTCCGCCTTAGCAAAAAAAGAGATTCCCTGCAAACTTCGTGGAAAGGAGGCGAGAAAATGCAGGAAGAAGTGGAAAACAGAACTTTGACGCTGGTTGTCAGTGGAACAAAGTTTACCGGCAGAATGTTTAAGGCTGCCATAAGCAAGTACATGGCACATCGGAAGGAAAAGAAGCTGGAAAAGCAGAGAAGCCGTGATGCGCCGGTTGTTCCGCATGGAAAACAGACTGTGAAGCAGCTTGTCGGGCAGAATCAGGGAATATCCAACATTGAGATCACAGACCCCTCTATCAAGGAGTTTGAGAAAATCGCCCGGAAATATGGTGTGGATTATGCGGTGAAAAAGGACCGCAGCAGTTCTCCGCCAAAGTACCTGATTTTTTTCAAAGGCCGTGATGCAGATGCTCTGACAGCAGCTTTTACAGAGTACACCAACAAAAAGGTCAAAAAGGCAACGAAAACAGAGCGCCCGTCCGTACTGACAAAACTTAACCAGTTCAAAGAGATGGTTAAAAATGCTGTAGTGGACCGCACTAAGCGAAAGGAGCTGGAACGATGAAAAAGACATTGGACATCAAAAAGCTCGTTTTGCTGAATATGCCGTATATCCTGCTTGGGCTGTTTGCTACCAATTTGGGAGAGGCATGGCGAATGGCACAAGGGGCAGATGCTTCAGAAAAGTTTCTTTCGCTGGTTGCAGTTCTGCCTGGGGCGTTGCAAAGTTTCTGGCCAAGCCTGCATCCATTGGATTTGTTGGTAGGGCTGTGCTGCGGTGTTGGTCTGAGGCTGGCGGTGTATCTTAAAAGCAAGAACGCCAAGAAATATCGACATGGTTTGGAATATGGTTCGGCCCGCTGGAGTGCATAATTTTAAGTGTAAATGACACATACATGGACGCACAGGAGGTTATGCACATGACTGATTATAGCAAAATTACAGCCCTTTACTCCCGCCTTTCCGTAGGCGACGAGGACAGGGACGGCGGCGAAAGCAACAGCATACAGAACCAAAAAATATTTTTGGAGAACTATGCCAGAGGGCAGCACCTAACCAATATCCGGCACTACATCGACGATGACGAAAGCGGCAGGTTTTTTGACCGTTCCGCCTACTCCCGCATGATGGACGATGTGGAAAACGGGAAAATCGGTGTCTGCATTATGAAAGACCTTACCCGCTGGGGGCGCGACTATCTCCAAGTAGGCAACGCGATGGAGATATTCAGACGGAACAATGTGCGTTTTATCGCGGTCAACAACGGGATAGACAGCGAGAAGCCCGACACATTGGAGTTTGCGCCCTTTATCAATATCATGTCGGAGTGGTACGCAAAGGACATCAGCAAGAAAGTGAAAACGGGCATTAAGACCAAAGGCATGAGTGGAAAGCCGATTGTCACCGAAGCCCCTTACGGCTATGTCAAAGACCCGGACAACAAGGATTTTTGGATAATCGACGAGGAAGCCGCCGAGGTTGTCCGTTTGATTTTCCGTCTGTTTATCGGCGGGAAAAACCGCAACCAAATCGCCGTGCATCTGACACAGGAGCAAATCCCAACCCCCACTTTCTACATGAAAGACCGAGGGAGGGGAACTTGTAAAAATAAGACGCTCAATGAGGATAACCGCTGCAAGTGGAACAAAGCCACCTTGACCCATATCCTCACACGGCAGGAGTATTGCGGCGATGTAGTCAACTTCAAGACTACAAAGCATTTCCGGGATAAACATAACCACTATGTAGACCGGAGCCAGTGGCACATCACAGAAAATGTGCATGAGCCGATTATCAGCCGCAGCGATTTTGAAACTGTACAGCGGATTTTGGAAAACGCACCCGTCAGACGCCCCAACGGGGACGGGGAAATCCACCCTCTGTCCGGCTTGCTTTTCTGTAAGGACTGCGGCGCAAAAATGCACATTCGTATAGATTACCGGAACGGCGGCAAGCGGCATGTTGCTTTTTGCAGCGAGTACCACAAGGGAAAAGCCAAGAACCCCAAATGCCATTCCCCGCACATCATGGACGCGGACTTGCTCATGCAGACCATCGCGGAAGTGCTGAAGAAAATCGAGGACTATTCTATCAGCAATCGGGCGGAGTTTGAAGCCTTAGTGAAAAAGAACCTTGCCATGCAGCAGACCAACCAGACCAAGAAACAGCAGAAGCGTATCCCGCAAATCACGACGCGCCTTGAACAGATTGACAAGGTGCTGAACAAGCTCTATGAGGACAACGCCCTCGGCGCGATCTCACAAGACCGCTATGAGCAGATGTCGCAGAAGTATTCAGAAGAATACTACACGCTGAAAGCGGAGCTTGCCACGCTCCAAGAGCAGCTATCCGCTTATGAGAACGCGGGAGGACGGGCGCAGAAGTTTTTGAAGCTGACGGAACGCCATGCTGCCTTTACCGAGCTTACCCCCGCCATTCTCAACGAGTTTATCAGCCGGATTGAAGTGCATGAGCGCGACCAGAAAAGGGCGAGATACGCAATCCAGCACATCAGCATATATTTCAATTATATCGGCAAGTTTGAGAACGAAGTGACACAGCTTGCAGAGCCGACCGAGCAGGAAATCCAGCAAATGCGGGGGGAAATCGAAGAAGCCAAAAAGGAAAAGAGCCGCGCCTACCACCGGCAGTATTCAAGGGAGTACCGGGCGAGAAACCTTGAAAAGCAGCGGGAGTATGACCGCATGAAAGCGCGGGAATACCGGGCAAAGAGAAAGGCGCAGGCAGCCGCCGCACAGCCCGCACAGTAAAACAGAATAACCGTCAACCAAGAGGGATTTTCCGAACTACGGGAAATCCCTCTTTTGCGCCCAAAGAAAGGAGCCGCCTATGGCAGAACAGACCCCCGACAGCATCATCACGACCCAGAGGAACGGGCAGACCATTGTTGCGGAGTTGTTTTTCAATCACAGCAGCACAGAAACATTCCGCGACAAGCTGCTCAAACTGGTGCTTGCCGACAGCTCGCGTTTATCCGCGTCTGACGGTCAAGAGCCGGAAAAAACAGAAATCTTGCGATAACAGCCGCCCTGACGAACCATTCCCTGTCCGGGCGGTTTCTATTTGAAAATCCTCATTTTCCCCAAGTCAAGAGCCGGGAAAAACACCCGAAAAATGCCCCTACTGCGTAACAGGGGCGCAGAAAGGAGAGTTTATGAGAACAGGGCTTACGAAGCAGGAAAAGACCACCGATATTTGGTTTGACGAGAAAGACCCGCTAATCCATATCCGCACCCACAACACCGACTTGAAGAAACGGCTTGCCGCCTACGCCAGACAGCACCCCGACCAGTGCCGCCAGACCGACGCAGACCCCGAAACGGGCTGCATGGAGTTTGAAATCCGCAAGGGGCGCTTCTCTTTCCGTCTGACCGCCCCATACAGCGAGGAACGACGGGAAGCAACGCGGCGATATGCCAGAGAAAACAGCACTACAAACTTGTTGAAATAATGTGGATTTGTTCATATTCTTGTGCTATACTTTTCTCAAAGGCACAGAATGGCAGATATAAATTCGTGGGAGAAAAAATATGAAGAAGCATAGAAAATGTAAAAAGATAATAGCTTTTGTAACAGTGTTGTTTATAGCATTTGTTGCAGTAATTGGGCTACACAAAACAGGGATTTATCGTTTTGATTTCTTAAAGGACATCTATAAAAAAATTGATTTTCAACTAAGTACGAACGAGCTTAACATTCCGCAGGACGCTCTTTCATTTTCTGTTTATGATATTGAACAGGAGGAATATTTATTTTACGAGGGCGATAGCCAACTTCCCACAGTAGCAAGTTTGGCAAAACTATTTGCCATTGATTATGCTTTGGGAAAAGTAGATTTGGAAGATATTGTTGAAGTAAATCAAGAGGTATTAGAACTTGTTCCGGTGGGTTCATCTTTAGCAAATCTGTATGCTGGGGAATACACAGTTAAACAAATCATGGAGGCTATGCTTGTTCCTTCCGGAAATGACGCAGCCTATGCGTTGGCATATCATATCGCTAAAAACGAATTAGGCGAAGGTTATACAGCAACGGAATATATAGATTATTTCATGACAGAACTTAGTGAGTATTTAATCGAAGCAGGCTATTCCAAAACAAATTTATATAATGACCCAAGTGGCGCGTCTATGCAAGCTGACTCTCATTTAGATGACATTAACCGCGTAGCGTTGAAGCTCCTTAACTACGATTTTGTTAAAGAATGTATTGGAAAAAGCGAATTTTCAATTCAAACTCCGCAAGGTGAATTTACATGGAAAAATACAAATGAATTTTTAGATGAAAATTCACCGTACTATAATGCAAATGTTAAAGGAATGAAAACAGGAACAATGGCATCTTCCTATAACATTGTTGTTCTGTATGAAAAAGATGGAAAAGCATATTTAATTACCTGTTTAGCGGCACACTCAAATGAGGGGAGATATAAAGCGGTACAGTCTGCTATCAACACGATTATTGAATAATGATGATGAAATATCCCGTTTAAGTAAAGTGTCAAAACAATAAGGGTAAGATAAAACAGCACACAATAAAACTTAATACCCATCCAAAAGGGCAGCCGAGAAATCGACTGTCCTTTTTCTACGCCGACAGGCAGAAAGGAGCGACCAACTATGACAAAACCGAGAGAGAAAACCCGTGAGGAGCTGCAAGCCGAGATTGAGGACGGAAAGAAGAAAATCCGGCAGTTTGAGAACCGGGAAAAGATGTTGCGTCAGAAGCTATCCAAAGAAGAACGCAGAACGCGCAGCCACCGCCTTATCGTCCGGGGCGCAGTCTTTGAAAGCATTGTGCCGGAAGCAAAGAACATGACTGACGAGGAAGCCGCCGCGCTTCTCCGGCTTGCCTTGACGAGTGAACCAGCGCGGGAATATCTGAAAAAACGAGCAGAGGGAGCGACAAGCTGAAAATCCCTTAGGAACTAAGGGCGCACTTATACACCCTTACGGGCGTGTGCGCTCTGCCGAGGGCTTGTCTCCGCACAGGGATTTTATCCCGCGCTCCGATATGGCGGCTTTGCCGCAACAAGGGGCTGCACCCCTTGCGCCGCTTCGCGGCTATCCCTGCACACCCACAAAAACAGTACACCCGCCGTTGGCGTCTGTACCATTTTTGCGGGTTTTATTATCCTATCCGGGAGGTGATACCCATAGCCATTTACCATTGGAACATCGGTATTGTGAGCCGAGGAAAAGGCAAATCAGCCGTTGCCGCAGCCGCCTACCGAAGCGGCGAAAAGCTGACAAACGAATGGGACGGAATGACCCATGACTACACTCGCAAAGGCGGCGTTGTCCATACAGAAATCATGTTGCCGCCCCACGCACCGCCCTCGTTCGCTGACCGTTCAACCTTGTGGAACAGCGTGGAGCTTTACGAGAAAGCCGGGAACGCCCAGCTTGCCAGAGAGATTGACGCGGCGCTCCCCACAGAATTATCCAGAGAGGAACAGATCCGGCTTGTCCGGGAATACTGTTCCTCTCAATTTGTTTCCAGAGGAATGTGCGTCGATTACGCCATTCACGACACCGACAGCGGCAATCCCCATTGTCATATCATGCTGACTATGCGCCCCCTTGACGAGCGCGGAGCATGGGCGGCGAAATCCAAAAAGGAATATGACCTTGACGAAAACGGCGAGCGTATCCACTTGCCAAGCGGCAGATATAAGACGCACAAGGTTGACCTCACAGGCTGGAACGACAAAGACAACACCCTCTTGTGGCGCAAGGCATGGGCTGACTTTACCAACGACTTTTTGGAGAGGAACGGAAGCCCGGAGCGTATCGACCACCGCAGCAACGCCGAGCGCGGCATTGACGAGATACCCACCGTCCACATGGGCGTGGCGGCTTGCCAGATGGAGAAGAAAGGTATCGCCACCGAGAAAGGCGAACTGAACCGCAGTATTCAAAAGACAAACCGCCTTATCCGGGAAATCCGGGCGCAGATTAGCAAGCTCAAGGAATGGATTGCCGACCTGTTCAAAGCGCGGGAAACCGCCCCGGAACAGCCGCCGCAATCTCCCAACCTTGCAAATCTGTTGATGAAGTATTTGAGCGTTCAGAGAGAAAAGAGCCGGAAGTATTCGCAGCGTTGGCAACAACAGCACACAGCCGACGAACTGAAAACCATAGCGGCAGCGGTCAACTATCTTTCCGAGCATGGTATCTCTAATCTTGATGAACTGGACGCTTCTCTTTCCTCTGTCAGTGATAAAGCCTATTCAATCCGGGAGGGAATGAAAACCGCAGAGCAGCGCATGAAAGAACTGCAAAAACTCATGGAGTACGGCAGAAATTATCAGACCTACAAGCCCATACAGGACGAGTATCGGCAAATCCGCTGGAAAGGAAAACAGGAGAAGTTTGCGGAAGCCCGCCGCGCCGAGCTTACCCTATGGGACGCGGCAAACCGCTATCTCCATGCCCATTTGCCGGAGGGCGTGAAAACCCTGCCGATCTCCGCGTGGGAGAAAGAATATACTGCCCTCAAAGCACAGCGGGAAGCGGAATATGACACGCTGAAAGAGACCCGCGCCGAGGTTGCCGAGCTTCAAAAAATCCGCAGGTGTGTGGATATTGCACTCCGCGCCGACCAGCCGGAGCAGACGCAGAACCGCACCAAGCGGCATGAACAGGAGCGATAAGAAAAAGGACGGGCAAGCGGTTTTGCCTGTCCGTCCTAAACACTTTCCGATAAACTGGAATTGGGTTAGTTAATCGGTGGAGCAGAAGGATTGCTTACCTTGTAGTAGCTCCCACCAATGATAATATATGCTTCGCTACCTCTATCTTCGTAGGTAAAAGCACTTTCACCTTTCACATAGAATTCATAACTTTCCAAGCCTTCTACTGCTTCTGGCTCATCGCAAGCAGTCAGCTTCAAATCATAGAACCAGTTAATAACAGGGGTTGTAGATAAATCATTGGAGTCATATTCCTCTGAACCAATTTCAAATGCAGTTTCTTCTCCTTGTGAGTAGAAAGACACTGTAATCATTGTTGTAGGTTCGGGGAAAGAATACACTTCTGAAGCACTAACAGCCTTTTGATTGCAACCGACCAAACCTAACACACAAACTAATGCTAAGACAAGTGTTATCAACTTCTTCATACAATCACACTCCTTTGTCAAATTCAAGTTTGTTGACTTTATTTTACTTCAAAACTATGAACAATTCAACCACAGAAAGAGAGGTATTAACCATGTATTACACCCAAGAACAGATAGACCGCGCCAACCAAGCCGACCTTGTTTCTTTTCTGCAAGGACGGGGCGAGCAGCTTACCCGCGCCGGACAGGAATACCGTTGGAAACGGCACGACAGTTTGACCGTCCGGGGAAACAAATGGTACAGGCACAGCCAGAGTAAGGGCGGCGCACCCATTGATTTTGTCATGGAGTTTTACGGAAAGAGCTTTACCGAAGCCGTTGAACTGCTGACAGGAGAAAAAGGTGCAGCCCCGCCGCCGGACAGACCAACCCCCGCGTCCTTTTCTGACTTCCGACTGCCGCCCCGCAGCCCCGACAACCGAACAGCGAGGAACTACCTCACAGCCGCCCGCCGCATTGATGAAGATGTGACGGGCTTTTTCTTTGCCACCGGGGATATTTACGAGGAAGCCGCCCACCACAACGCCGTATTCGTAGGGCGGGACGAGGACGGAGTACCACGCTACGCCCACCAGCGCGGCACAGCCGGGAGCTTCCGGCTTGATGTGAAAGGCAGCGACAAAGCCTTTAACTTCTGCTACCGGGGCGAGGGCGAAAGATTGTTTGTTTTTGAAGCCCCGCTAGACCTGTTATCTTTCCTCTGCCTGTTCAAAAAGGAATGGCAGAAACAAAGCTACCTTGCACTGGGCGGCGTGGGAGAAAAAGCCCTGCTCCGCTTTCTCTCTGACCGTCCGAACATCAAGACCGTTTACCTCTGCCTTGACAGCGACCAAGCCGGAAGCGACGCTTGCAGCCGCCTTGTGGAGCTTATGCCGGAGGGCTTGACCGTCCACCGTCTTATTCCCCTTTTCAAAGATTGGAACGAGGTGCAGACGCGCCGGGGAGAAATCGCGGACGGGAAGTATATCCGGGAAGCGATTTACGGCTTGAAAGAGCCGCCGCAGGAAGAAACCGTTGAGATTATCCGCATGAGCGAGGTTGACACGCAGACCGTTGAATGGCTATGGGAGCCGTATATCCCCTTTGGGAAAGTAACCATTGTGCAAGGCAATCCCGGCGAGGGAAAGACCACCTTTGCCCTACGCCTTGCCGCCGCCTGCACCACCGGGGGAACGCTGCCGGGAATGAAGCCCTTGCCGCCATTCCAAGTAATTTACCAGACCGCCGAGGACGGGCTGGGCGATACCGTCAAGCCACGCTTGATAGAAGCCGCCGCAGACCTTGACCGGGTGCTTGTGATTGATGAAGCCAAGCGGGAGCTTACCCTCTCCGATGAGCGCATAGAAAAGGCAATCACGCAGAACGGGGCGCGGCTGATTATCCTTGACCCCATACAGGCGTACATGGGCGAAAAAACCGACATGAACCGGGCAAACGAAGTGCGCCCCATGTTCCGCCGCCTTGCCGATGTTGCCGAGCGTACCGGGTGCGCCGTTATCCTTATCGGACATCTCAACAAAGCTGCCGGAGGGCAGAGCGCATACCGGGGCTTAGGTTCTATCGACTTCCGCGCCGCAGCAAGGAGCGTCCTGCTGATCGGGCGCGTGAAGCGAGAACCGAATGTGCGCGTTATCGTCCATGACAAATCTTCCCTTGCGCCGGAGGGCAAGCCCGTTGCCTTTTGCCTTGACCCGGAAACGGGCTTTTCGTGGATAGGCGAATATGATATAACCGCCGACGAGCTGCTGTCCGGCGCGGGCGGCAACACCGCCACCAAGACCGAGCAAGCCGAAAGGCTGATACTTGACCTGCTTGCAGACGGGAAAGAGCTTGCCAGCGAGGACATTGTAAAAGCCGCAGCCGAAGCCGGAATATCCGAAAGGACGGTACAGAACGCCAAGCGCAACATGGGCGGCATTTTAGGCGCAAGGCGTGTCGGCGGTCAATGGTACAACTTCATCAAGAGGAAGCAGCCACCCGAACCCGCAAGCTGAAAGTGCAAAACGCAGACCCTTTGCACTTTGCACTTTCGCACTTTCACGATAATTTGCGTCAATAACTCAAAAAAGCACTTGACAAAACGCTTCATGGGGAACCCGTGAGGATATTGCACCTTACGTTGATCCTGTATTTCAGAACAATGTGATTCTGACGAAAACGGAGAGCCTGACCATGAACAGCCGCCCCAAGGACCCCAAGACTGCCAGAAACAAAAATGTACTGGTGATTGGCGGCTCCGGTTCCGGTAAGACCCGATTCTGGCTGAAACCCAACCTGATGCAGATGCACAGCTCCTATGTTGTGACGGACCCGAAGGGAACAATTCTGGTGGAGTGCGGAAAAATGCTCCAAAGGGGTGCGCCCAAGCTGGGGAAGGACGGAAAGCCCATGAAGGATAAGCACGGCAAGGTCATTTATGAGCCGTACCGAATCAAGGTCCTAAATACCATCAACTTCAAGAAGTCCATGCACTATAACCCTTTCGCCTATATCCATAGCGAAAAGGACATCTTGAAGCTGGTAACAACGCTGATCGCCAATACCAAAGGCGAAGGCAAGGCCGGAGACGATTTCTGGGTCAAGGCGGAAACATTGCTGTATTGCGCGTTGATTGGATATATCCACTATGAAGCTCCGGTGGAGGAGCAAAACTTCTCCACCCTCATCGAGTTCATCAACGCCATGGAAGTCCGGGAGGATGACGAGGAGTTCAAAAATCCTGTAGACCTGATGTTTGATGCACTGGAATCGGAAAAGCCAAACCACTTCGCTGTGCGGCAGTACAAGAAATACAAGCTGGCGGCGGGTGATATATGCTCTAAGTGACTTCTTAATCATGATTTTGTCATGGTTAGTGAAGCAATCACTTAGAGCATTTTTGTTTCAGGAGGTACAGCTATGAGAAACGAAAAAATCACCCCACTGTACGAGCGCCTGAGCCGGGACGATGAGTTACAGGGCGAGAGCAATTCCATATCCAACCAAAAACAGATGTTGGAGGATTTTGCTCGCCGGAACGGGCTGCCAAATCCTACGCATTTTACAGATGACGGTATCTCAGGCACCCGGTTTGACCGCCCCGGATTTTTGGCGATGATGGAGGAAGTGGAGGCAGGGCGTGTAGAGGCAATCGTCATCAAGGACATGAGCCGGTTAGGACGCGACTATCTGAAGGTCGGTCAGGTTATGGAGGTTTTGCGGCAGCGTGGTGTTCGTCTGATTGCCATCAACGACGGTGTAGACAGTCTGAAAGGTGATGACGATTTTACCCCGTTCCGCAACATCATGAATGAATTTTACGCCCGTGATACCAGCCGGAAAATCCGCTCTGTGTTTAAGTCAAAAGGCATGAGTGGTAAGCACCTGACAGGCACCGTGATTTACGGCTACTTATGGGACGAAAAGCGGGAGCATTGGCTGGTAGATGAAGAAGCCGCCGAAGTGGTACGCCGTATCTTTTCCCTCACGCTGGAGGGATATGGGCCTTATCAGATTGCTTGCAAACTATCCACAGACCGGATTGAAATTCCTGTCGTACACCTTGCCCGCTTCAACGAGGGTGTGAACCGTTCAAAGCCGGTCAAAGACCCCTATGGATGGGGATCATCTACCATCGTGAACATTTTGAAAAAACGAGAGTATTTAGGGCATACCATCAATTTCAAGACCCGCAAACACTTTAAGGACAAGAAAAGCCACTATGTTTCTGAGGACGAATGGACGATCTTTGAGAATACCCATGAAGCCATTATCGACCAGCAGACCTTTGATATGGTGCAGAAAATCCGCAGCAATGTACGGCGTTATCCAAACGGCTGGGGCGAAGCGGCTCCCCTCACAGGTTTGCTCTATTGTGCCGATTGTGGCGGCAAGATGTATGTCCACCGCACCAACAATGGCAAGCGGATTTCTCAATATACCTGTTCCAATTATACCAAAGTTCCGTGTGGGACACTATGCCCTACACAACACCGTATCAATGAGAGTGCTATCCTGACATTGGTTTCTGACACGCTCCGGGCTATCGCTGAATATTCCAAAAATGACCGGACGGAATTTATTCACGCCGTTCAGGAAACGCAGGTTGCCCAACAGAGTGCCGATATAGCGAAAAAGCGCAGGCGTCTGGCCGCTGCTCAAAAGAGATCCGGAGAACTGGAAAAACTGATTTGCAAAATCTATGAGGACAACGCCCTCGGCAAGCTGCCGGATGCACGATATAGGGCACTTGATGCACAGTATGCCAAAGAGCAGGACGCACTTGAGATTGAAATTGCGGAGCTGGAAAAGGCTGTTACCGGCTACGAGCAAAGCCAGAAATCAGCGGAGAAATTTATAGCCTTGATTGATAAGTACGAGAATTTTGACACTCTGACAAACACCATGCTCAACGAGTTTGTAGAGAAAATCCTTGTCCACGAACGCGCCCGAAAAGGCACCCAGGACACCACGCAGGAAATTGAAATCCACTTCAATTTTTTAGGACGCTATATCCCGCCATCCTTACAGCCGGTTCCTTTAACTCCAGAGGAACAGGAAGAATTGCGGAAAAAAGAAGAACGCAAGGACAGGCTCCATCAGAACTATTTGAAGCGGAAAGCCAGCGGTGCACAGAAACGGTATGAGGACAAAATCAAGGCGAAGAAAAAAGCGGAAATGGACGCTAAGAAAGCCCTGATCCGGGCTGAGGATATGAAAAAAGGTGTTTTTTCTACTATCGGTCAGCTACCAAAAGAAGAACCGCGCAAAGGCAGCATAGCAGCCAGCGCAGCAGTCTAATCATCACGAAGCAAAGGAGAATGAATATGAGTAAGTTGACTTACATTCGTTGTGGAGATTATGATATACCCAACCTAAAACTTTCTGAACAGCCGGAAACTTCTATCGGCAAGTACGGCAGAATGCGAAAATCCTACCTAAAGGAACATCGCCCCATTCTCTACAACCATCTGCTGATGAGCGAGAAGCTGTATCCACACCTGTTAGAGATTGAGCGGACAGCACAGGGGCGTGTGGAAACCATGTTGCCTCACATGATGGAGACTGCGGGTGTCACGGAAGAACTGAAAGCCTGTGACCCTATGCGTTGGGTGGGGTTGATGAACACATTAACGGCACAGATTGAGGAAATTTTAATCAGGGAACTGATTTGCAGCTGAATGGGAGGTGCGGGAAATGCTGACCTTTGAAAAGATTTTGAAAGTGTTTCAGGCATATCTGGATGATGATCCACTGTATGAGGTGGTTCAGACCAGCCACGGTTATACATTGATGGCATGGGAACCCCACCGGAATGACTGGTACAGCGCTGAAATACAGAAAACCCCGGAGGATTTACGGAACGCTTTGTTGGGTACATACGCCAACTTTCTGGAAGATAAGATTACTGGAAATGACCGTGACCTAACTGTGACAGAAACTGGAGAAATTCAGCAGAGATGCCGGGAACTTTTGGAAAAATGCTGGGAAACTTGATATAGAAACGCCAGAAGGAGGCCGCGATTATGCGTCCTCCTTCTGCTTCGCAGTCTGTTCCATTTTGAGCGCCCCGTCTATGGCACCTTCAATAATCGTCAGGTATTGTTCAGGACAGAGCTTCAGCTTGTGGCTGACCCGCTGCCGCTGATCGCTTTCTTCCCGCATGATCTCCGGGTTAAAATATCGCTCTACGGGAAGTCCGCAGACCTTAATCAACTGGATCATCACAGGCAAGCTCGGAATCGCACCTTGATTCTCAATGTTGGCAAGATACCGCCATTCAATCCCAACCATTTCTGCCAATGTTTTTCGTGCAAGACGCTTTGCCTCTCGTGCGGCTTTGGCATCTGCACCAAAGGTTTCAAAACCGGGACAATCTTCAACTTTCGCCATATAACATCACCCAGTTACATTGTATAATTCATACTTTGCCCGTGGAATGTTGCTATATGCAGGTTGGTTGAAGTTTATAATTCATATATTACATCTTATATTTTTCAAGAACAGGAATTACAATAGAATGGAAATAAAAAAAGTAAAAGAAATAATTCTAAAGTTAAATCCTTTTGGGTTATTCAGTTGTATATTAAGTGTAAGGCGTTTTACACATGGAAGGCGGTGACAAGGTATCGAAGATTTCATACTAATAAAAAAAATCCAGTCGGGTGACACAGATGCATTTGAGATAATTGTCCGAAAATATTATCAGTCAATTTATCTATTTTGTTGTCGGCGATTGAACGGCGATCCAGATACCGCCGTAGATATTACACAAGATGTTTTCTTGAAATTGTTGGAGAAGATTCAATCAGTACGAAAGATAGGGAAATTTCAAAACTACCTGCTAACGATTGCTGTTAATACCTGTAACAATTATACTAAGAAAGCAAAACCCCTGTATATGGATTTAGAAACTCTTGAAGATATAGAAGATACTGATAATGCCTTTGAAAAAATTGAGCTTAACGAACTTAAAGCGCAAGTTCAATATGCAATCAACACATTACCGGACTATCAAAAAGAGGTCATCATTTTACGATTTTATTATGATTTGAAAATCCGAGAGATTGCAACCATTACAAAAGCGAGTGTTTCTACTGTAAAATCTAGGCTCCAACAGGGGATTAAAAAACTGGAACGATATTTGGCTGATTTTAGAGGAGGCGATAATGTATGACCCAAAAACAAAATGGTGTATTAGAATGGTTGCAGAGTTGTGAAACGCCTGCTCCATCTGAACCTAAAATTGAAGCAGTAATCGTAGCTGGAAAAAGTTACATGAATAGTTCTGAATTCAATAAAAATTCAATGCGAGATATTATATTGAACCAACTTCAATTTCTGCCGCTTTCTTTCTGGATTATTCAAATAATACTCACTATATGTGCAGTATTATTAGCATGTATCCTGGGCCAATGGAGGGTTCCATTTTATTATCCATTGACAATCCTTGCAGTTATGGTTCCATTCCTTGCGTTATTAGGTGCAATAGAAATATCTAAAAGCAACATCTATGGTATGTGGGAAATTGAACAGTCTAGTAGAACAACGCTGGTAAAAATTATAGCAGGTCGTATGCTGATTATTGGAGTAATCAACCTTTTCCTAATAACAGTCATTTTAATTTCAATGGCATATATTTACCAGAAATCAATGATTGAAATGGTGTTGTATGGTTTGATTCCGTTTAATATTTCTTGCACTTGTTATCTTTTTATATGTGCGAAAAGCAGGACAAACGATAGCTTGTATCATTTAATTGCTTGTATGATTTTTCTTTCTGGAACATTTTCTCTTGTACTTCATCAGCGATTTATTTTTGAAGCGTCTATGTTCTGGGGATGGATTGGATTTTATGTGTTATCCATTATCCTATTAGGGAAAACACTTCAACTGTACTTGAAAAAAGAAAAAATGATTGGAGAATTGATATGGAACTTACAATAAATGATCTTTCAAAAGAATATGGAAGAAAAAAAGCTGTAAATCATTTCAGCGCAAAATTAACAAATGGTGTTTATGGTCTACTCGGGGCAAATGGTGCGGGCAAGACAACTTTGATGCGAATGATTTGCGATGTCCAAACTGAAACGAAAGGAGCAATTTTTTTTAACGGGAAAAACATTCATGATTTGGGCGAGAAATATCGTAATATCTTAGGCTACCTGCCACAAAATTTTGGCTATTATCCTAACTTTACAGCGTATAAATTTTTGATGTATATCTCTGCAATAAAGGGGATGCCGCCTAAAAAAGCCCATAATCGCACAATGGAGCTGTTGCAGGTTGTTGATCTGCTCACACAGAAAAACGAAAAAATCAAAACTTTTTCCGGCGGTATGAAACAACGCTTGGGAATTGCTCAAGCATTACTAAACGATCCCCGTATTTTGATTTTGGATGAACCTACAGCTGGACTTGACCCGAAAGAGCGGGTGCGGTTTAGGAATCTGATTAGTTCTTTGGCAGAAAATAAAATTGTAATTTTGTCCACTCACATTGTTTCTGATGTTGAATATATCGCAAATGAGATTCTGATTATGAAAAATGGCGAGTTAATTCAACATGGTTCTCCAGAAGAAATTTTGAAGCCGATTGAAAAATGTGTTTGGGAATGTGATGTATCTCGAAAAGAGGCCGAAGAATTAGAATTGAACTATGTAACAGCAAATCTGAAACATAATAATGGTGCAGAACGGCTGAGGATTATTTCTCAAGAAGCACCATGCAGAACCGCTTGGAATGTTGATCCAACATTGGAAGATTTGTATTTATACTATTTTGCGGAGGTATCCGAGCATGAATGAAATGATAAAAGCAGAACGAAATAAAATATGTTCGAGAAAGCAAACACGAATGTTGTTTTTAGCTGGTGTGGTTCTTATCGTTGCCTATTTTTTCTTTTTTCAATTTAATTATCAAAATGTTTTCTATGATTATGACCTTGAAAAAATGGCATTAGCAAGCGGTTTTACAGCCATTGAACAACGGAAGGAAGTAGCAGAAATATTTGAAGGAAAACTCTCTCAAAATACATTACTTACTATGCAAGAAAAAATCGACCAAGCAAAACAAGCAACTGTTGGACAAGATGAAAATTCTGCTTTTTCTGCTGTTCATGTTTATCGTGACCAAGCGGCGATTCTGGAATATTTGACAAATTCTGATGGTAGTTTTAAGTCACTCGAAACAGCATATCCAAATAGTCCAACTGTGACTTTAGGATATTGCGATGGCTGGGATAAGCTATTATCTGGAATGGGGAGCATCTTGTCCATAATGATATGTTTAATTGTTGTAATCACTCTATCTCCTGTTTTCTCAGAAGAGTATGCACTTCATACAGATAGCATTATTTATTCGGCTCGGTATGGCCGAACCAAACTCACAACTTCAAAAATTATAGCGGCCTTGGAAGTTGTAATTGGCACATACCTCTTGTATTTACTGCTAAATTTAGTTCTGTATGGCTGTACCTATGGGTTACAGGGGTGGAATGTAAGCATTCAATCTTCATTATATTATGCTTCTTCAATATATAATTTGACCTTTTTGCAAATGTTCTTTATCTCTGTAATATTGAATATTTTGGGGATTGTAGCCTTGACAACTATTACATTGTTTTTAAGTGCTCAAATGAGTTCTCCTGTTACAGCGCTTATTACTTCTTGCGTCATCTGCTTCTTGCCAGTTGTGTTTGATTTTAATGATAGCCTTCCTGTTTTACAAAAAATGCAGGAAATTTGCCCGATTTTTATGCTTCATGCAAACGGTATATTTTCTGATATGAAAACATATTTCGGTATGAGCCAGCCGGTCTTTATGATCATCCTTAATGTTGGATTGATATTCGTATTTTATAGACTAACAAAAAATATATCAAAGAAACATCAAGTTACGGGGTAATTTTGATGAAAGAGACAAGTTGGGTTAGTTGTCCTATATGCCATAATAAAACCCGAATAAAAATACGAATTGACACGGAATTAAGGAATTTCCCCTTGTTCTGTCCAAAATGTAAACAGGAAACGCTCATTCATGTAAAGCAACTGAATATATCCGTTATTAGAGAGCCAGACGCATAGACGCAGAGCCGATAACACGCAGGCTAACATGACTGCTGTTATCGGCTTTTCATATTCTTTTAAACCTGCCCCGCCTAATGGGGAAAGAAAAAAACCGTAGCTGGGCAGGTTGATTTTGTGCGCTTACTCTAGATACCCTGGCGGCGGTTTTGAGAAATCAGAGCCGCCGTTTCTTTTCGTCTACCCTAAACCAACGACGACCTAACACCGTGTAAATCCACGGCGGCACATAGGAGGATTGCCGCCGTGTCTATTTTTGCCTTTTTTCACAGTCCCCATGACCTGCACCAGCTAAAAAAAGCCTGTTCCCAGCAGCGGAGCAATGCGGTCAGAAGTATGCACTATACCATGTAACTAAACAGCAAAATATACTCTATTACGCTCGTATGGCTTTATGCCGTCCGGGCGCTTTTTTGTCCCTGTGGAGCCGTAACATCGGGCCAGCATGGCCCGAACTTTATCCCCGGTGCCGCTCCCCGCCGCCTCATTCAGATTTACCAAAAAAATCTGAATGGAGGAAAGGCAGATGGAAGTTACCATCAATTATAACGGACAAGCTGTGGCCGTGGAGGTCACGCTGGAAGTCTATGAATTTCTTGACCGGGCCGATCACAAAACGGAGAACCTGTTCCATGAACAGCGGCGGCATTGGGATGGCCGGGAGTTTGACGAGTACATCATTACCACCGAAGGCGTAGGAGCCTACGGAGAAACGCCGGAAGAATATCTTTGCCACATGGAAACGCTGCATGAGCTGATGGCTGTTCTGGACACCTGTACTGAGGCCCAGCGCCGCCGGTTCCTGCTCTATGCGCTTGAGGGACTGAGCCTTGCAGAGATTGGTGTGCTGTGCGGCTGCTCCAAAGTGGCTGTGTATCAAAGTGTGGAGGCGGTCAGAAAAAAATTTATAAATTTCTTTGAGAACAGGCTTAACGAATGACCTGTTTTCTGGCTACCAAGTGAAAGGGATCATTTCCCTTATCTCAGCGAGGGGCGGACAGCGGACGAGCTGTCATCCTCTCCGATTTTCAGGAGGTAAGCCTATGAAAACAATCAATCTGCGGTGGATGTATCCCCACTACCGGCATGACGAGTTTGTGGATGTTACAGACGAGGTATGGGCAGCGATGTATCAGGCCAAGCGGGAGATGGAGAACTATGAGCGTCGGAAAGTCTACCACCGCGCCTACTACTCTCTGGACGCATACAGCTGGCTGGAAAATTACGCGCTGGAACACAGCAGATCGCCGGAAGATATTTTGCTGGAACGAGAAGAAATGACCACCCGCCTGCACCTGATTGCAGCTCTGCCGGTGGCTCTGGCTCATGCCACTCCGACACAGGCCCGCCGTGTTCACGCCTACTACATTGCCGGTATCAAGCAGCCGGAAATCTCCCGGAGAGAGGGCGTCCACAGCAGCAAGGTCAGCGTTGCCATCCGCCGGGGGCTGCGGAATATGCGCCGCTGCTATGATGACCTTTTTCAAACAGAGTGAGGGCGTGCCTATGCAGACCATCAATCTCAAACAATATTATCCATTTTGCAAAGAGGACATTTTTGTGGAGGTGTCCGATGAGATCGTCGAAGCGTTTCTTCTGGACAAGAGAGCCGAGGCCGCCAGAGATCGCAAGATGTTCCGGTATAAGGCGTTTTATTCCCTCGATTGTAACGATGGAATCGAAAATGCCGCCATCGGCTGGGCGCAGCCATCGCCGGAGGACTACCTGATAGAAAAAGAAGAATTAGCCGAATACGAAGAATTGATACGGCGATTGTACGAAGCCATTTCTTCCCTGCCGCCTATGCAGGCTCGCCGTGTCCATGCCCGCTATATGCTGGGTATGAAAGTGAAAGATATTGCCGCAATGGAGGGTATCACGCCATCACAGGCGGGAAAATCCATCCATGCCGCACTGCGGAGGCTGCGCCGGTACTTTGCTCGACAGAAATGGACGGTCAATCTATGAGTATTTCCAAAGAAAAGAGGTGCCTGACATGAACGAAAAAATTACAGCCCACCATCAAAAAGAAGAACGGGAGAAAGTCCTGAAGGAGATTCGGCAGCTTGAAAACCGAAAGAAGATTTTGGAGAACAAGCAGTGGAACGAAGAACGCAGGGTTCGCACCCGCCGCCTGATTGAGCGCGGAGCCGTTTTGGAGGGGATTTTCCCGTTGGCTCCTGACCTTTCCGGCGCAGAGGTCAAAGCATTTCTGATTACCCTGTCCCATCTTCCGGGGGCTGCGGAATTGACTGCAAACCTGCCAAAATCCGGGGACACGCCATAAGTCCCTTGTTTACAAGGGCGCACTTATACACCGTTGCCGGTGTCGTGCGCCCTGCCGGGGGCTGTTGCGCTCTCCGAGCGCGATGGGGCGCTACACTCCCCAAACCCCTTGTGCGCTCTGCGCAGCCAGACACCCACTTTGCGTTTGTCCGGCTCCACAGAGCCTGTTATCCCCCCACTGAAAGGAGGTGTTCCCCATAGATTTCTGTCATATCCCCATCAGTATCATCAAGCGCAGCGCAGGCCGTTCTGCTGTTGCCGCAGCTGCTTACCGCAGCGGAACCAAGCTGACAAATGAATGGGACGGCATGACCCACGACTACACCCGGAAAGGCGGCATTGTTCATGCGGAGATCATGCTGCCTGCCTACGCCCCGCCGGAATTTGCAGACCGTTCTATCCTCTGGAACAGCGTGGAGCAAATTGAGAAAGCAAGGGACAGCCAGCTTGCCCGCGAGATCGAGGCAGCCCTGCCCCGTGAACTGTCCGGCGAACAACAGCTTGCCCTTGTGCGTGCCTATGTGAAGGACAACTTTGTAGACAAAGGAATGTGCGCCGACTTTGCTATCCATGACAAGGGAACCGGCAACCCTCATGTCCATATCATGCTGACGCTCCGGCCTCTGAAAGAAAATGGACAGTGGGGCGCAAAGTGCCGCAAGGCATACGATCTGGACGAGAATGGACAGCGTATCCCGGATGGGAAAGGCGGCTGGAAAAATCATCGTGAGGATACAACCGATTGGAACGATAAAGGAAATGTGGAGATTTGGCGGGCAGCGTGGGCAGCCTACACCAACCGGGCGCTGGAATCTGCCGGTAGACCGGAGCGCATTGACCACCGCAGCTACAAGCGGCAGGGCATTGATAAAATCCCATCTGTCCATCTGGGGCCAGCCGCCAGCCAAATGGAAAAGCGCGGTATCCGCACCGACAAGGGAGAAGTAAACCGGCAGATCGCCGCCGACAACAAGCTGCTCAAGGAAATCAAGGCTCGCATTACCCGCCTTTACAACTGGTCTAAGGCCGAAGCCGAAAAGCCGGTGGGACAGCAGCCCAGCATGATTGACTTGTGGGAGGCCCAGCAGCAGCTCAAGCGGCCTGACACCCGCACCGGCAAAATCCGGGCTTTGCAAGAAAGCGCTGCACTATTCAGCTTTTTACAGGCAAACGGCATCCAGTCTATGCAGCAGCTTCATGAAAAAATCGCTGATATGAACAGCTGTTACTATGACCTGCGCGGAAAGATCGTCAAGGCCGAGCGCCGGATCACTATCCTTACCGAGCGCGGGGAGATGTGGGCGCAGTACAACCAGTACAAGACTGTCCATAAGCAGTTTGCCAAGGTGAAGCCGGAGAAGCGGGAACTGTTCGAGCAGCGCCACAGCCGGGAACTGATTCTGTATGACGCAGCGGCCCGGTATCTGAAAGAACTGAAAGACAGCGGCGAGGCAATCACCCCGAAGGCATGGCAGCGGGAAATTGACCAGCTGGCCGCTGGAAAGCAGGCGGACACGCTTGCCATGAAATCCATGCGGGAGGATTTGAAAGCAGTGGAACGGCTCCGCAAAACCGCCGAGCAGCTGTCCAGACAGGAACGGGACAAGTCTCACGACCGGGAGCCGGAGCGGTAAGGGCTACCACGTTTCACGACATACTTTTGCACACAGAAAAACCGCCGTACAGGTTTCCCCATACGGCGGCAGACTGTTTATTTGCCGAACAAGTCGCTGTGTGTGCCGGTGCGGGCCAGCGTCAGCACCAGAACATCATCTTCTATGCGGTAGACAAGCAGCCAGTCCGGGAGAATGTGACATTCCCGATGGCCTGCCCAATCGCCGGACAGGTCATGGTCACGGTTCTTATCCGGCAGCGGTTCGCCCATCGCCAGCAACGCTACGACCTGCTCCAGCAGTTCGATCTTCAAGCCACGCTTGATGGCTCGTTTGTAGTCTTTTTTGAAACTGGTCGTGTACTTGACGGTATATTTGGTTTCTTTCATCTTTTCAGGTCAGCAAATAACTCGTCAAGGTCATTGTAGCCCTTTACAGACGGGTCTTTTGCAATCCTTTCCGCTTCCAGCATGGCAGCAACCGTTTCTTTGTTCGGCTGTTCCAGCCTTACTTCAAAGGGAATGCCGCCTTCACGAAGCGACTGGCGCACAAAGATGTTAAACGCCGTAGTCAGGTTCATGCCAAGTTCAGTAAACAGTGCGTCCGCCTGTGCTTTCAAATCTGCGTCCATGCGGATACTGATGTTTGTGGTATTTCCAGCCATACGATCAACCCCTTTCTGCTGGCAATTATAGTATATGCCATTTGCACGAAGAAAACAATACTTTGCACGAATATTTAATAATAAATTCATTCAAGGAGGTTGCCGACTTTATGAAAGAAATCATTTATGAAGAACAACAAGACTGAACCTATCCCCGTCATGGATTACCGCCAGTATCGCAGAGTGCGGAGGCTGGTGCATGAGTGCTGTAACTACATCGACGGAAACTGTATCGCCCTGGACGATGGGGAGGAATGTGTCTGTGTCCAGTCTATTTCCTACTCCCTGTTGTGCAGGTGGTTTCGGGCGGCGGTATTGCCGCAGGATAAGGAACTGGAAACGGCGCTGTTCCACCGGATGAATGCGAAGAGGTGCGCCGTATGTAGGGCGCTGTTTACCCCCGGTTCCAACCGGGCCAAATACTGCCCGGAATGTGCCGCACGCATGAAGCGGATCAATGCCGCAAAGCGCAAGCGGAAACAACGGGAGAAATGTCACGCTTTAGGGGCTGAAAACCCCTTGTAAATCAAGGCTTTTTTCGAGGGTGTCAAAGGCAGGCTGATAGATTTATCCTCTGACCCCTAAAACGGCCTTAAAATGCGTACAGAATCCCAAGAGAAACCCCAAGGAGGAAACCTATGTCAGATAATCGAAAATATTATTACCTGAAACTCAAAGAAAACTATTTTGACGATGATTCCATCGTGCTGCTGGAAAGTATGCAGGATGGTGTGCTGTATTCCAACATTCTGCTCAAGCTGTATCTGAAATCGCTGAAACATGGTGGACGGCTTCAACTTGACGAGGACATTCCTTACACGGCGCAGATGATCGCCACCATCACCCGCCAGCAGATCGGCACTGTGGAGAGAGCCTTGCAGATCTTTTTGAAGCTGGGTCTTGTGGAGGTGCTGGACAGCGGCACATTCTACATGAGCAACATCGAACTTTTAATCGGCCAGTCCTCTACCGAGGCTGAGCGAAAGCGGGCTGCGAGGCTCCAAAATAAGGCTCTTTCTGCGCCCCGGACAAACGGCGGACATTTGTCCGACATTCGTCCACCAGAGATAGAGATAGAGTTAGAGAAAGAGATAGAGATAAAGAGAGAGATAGAGAAGGGACACCCCGCCCCCGCCTATGGCCGTTACCAGAATGTTTTCCTGACGGACGGGGAACTGGCAGACTTGCAGGCCAGCTTTCCTGCTGTATGGGAACAGTACATCGAAAAACTGTCCGAGTACATGGCTTCTACCGGCAAGCGTTATCAGAGCCATGCAGCGACCATCCGGCGCTGGGCCGGTGAGGACGCGAAGAAAGCAGCCCCGCCCACCCGCAACCGGGATTACAGCGTAAAGGAGGATGAAACTGTATGATTGAGATTACCGCAGAAATCCGGGCATTCATCGACAAGGCAGCTGCCGGTGTGGAATTGGCTGAGGACGAGTATATAGACCCGTCAGACGGGCTCATTCACTGTAAGAAATGCGGCAGCCAGAGGCAGACCGTTGTGCCATGCTTTGGGAAATCCGGCTACTTTATGCCGCGCTGCATCTGCCAGTGCCAGCGGGAAGCTGAGGAGCAGCGCAAGGCTGCTGAAGAACGGCAGCGCCGTATGGAGCGTATCAAACGCCGAAAGGCACAGGGCCTGCAAGACCGCTATCTCTATGACTACACCTTTGCCAACGACAACGGCCAAAACCCATTGATGGACAAGGCCCGCGCCTATGTGGAGAACTGGAAGGAGGCATATAAAAACAACACCGGCCTGCTGTTGTTCGGGGATGTGGGAACCGGCAAGTCTTTTTTCGCCGGTTGCATCGCCAACGCCCTGCTTGACCGGGATGTGCCGGTGCTGATGACGAACTTTCCCACCATTCTGAACCGCCTGACCGGGATGTTCTCTGAGGACAGGGCCGACTTTATCGCCAGCTTTGATGAGTACGACCTGCTTATCATTGACGATCTGGGTGTAGAGCGCAGTACCGAATATGCTATGGAGCAGATGTTTTTCGTCATCGACAGCCGCTACCGCAGCCGCAGGCCCATGATTATCACAACAAACTTGAAACTGTCCGAGCTGAAAAACCCGCCTGATCTGGCCCACGCCCGTATCTATGACCGTATTTTGGAACGGTGTGCGCCGATTCTTTTTGACGGGAAGAATTTCCGGGAAGAAAATGCCGGTGCTACCCGACAGACAGCAAAAGACATTGTAAACAGTAAGCAAGACTGATTTTTTACCGGGCGGCACAGACCCGTTCGGAGAAAGGAGCGCCATGAACAGAGAACCCCGTACTATGCAGGTGGCAGACGCCGCTACTGCGTCCAGAGCGCCGAAAAACACGCCAGCGATGGTAAAGAAAATCGGCAAGACAACCTACAAGGTTCATGTCCATTTCAGCAATACCAGCACAGAAACCATGAGCGATAAAATCAAGCGTATGCTCAAAAATGAAATTCAGCAGATGTGACAGACTGATAAACGAAGCCGCCTTGTGCTAAACTGATAATGGTACGCACCAAAATTTTTGTCAAGGAGGATACGAAAATGCTTTACACAGAAAAAGAAAAACATGAAATTGATCGGGTAAAGGAGGTCTTTGCGGAACATCTGCGGCAAAGCCCTGATTTTGAACTGCTCTGGTCGGACAAGGTAGGCTATGTCTGGCTGACGATTGGCGTAAATCCTGTCTATGTGGATACCGGCATCAGGATAGAATCAGCCGCCGATCTCTGCGGCAGGTGTTTGGACGATGTTGCTATGGATGTTTTGTATATGACGGGCAACGATCATGCACTGGAAGCAGCCGACCCGCTGGAATTAGCCGAAATCAAGCGGCGCTGGGAGCCATATATCAACCAGCTGCCAGACTATGCGTATCTCTGCAAAGACCTGCTGAACGGAAAAATGTAATCTATCAAACGAGGTGTCAGGAGCCATACGGTGCTTCTGGCACCTTTTTTGTGAATTTGATTAAAAAGTCCTTGACAATTCGTCTCTGGCAAAACCGCTAAGTCGATTTTGATTTCCTGCGGTGCGCGCCTTGCCGTATTTGATATTGCAGAGTTGCGCGAGGTCACAGCTTATGACGAGCTGGAACTGGATACTCTGGGAGACCAGAAAACTGCTCTGTTCCTCATTATGAGTGATACAGATGATAGCTTTAACTTCCTGATCTCCATGTGTTATACCCAGCTGTTTAACCTGCTCTGCGAAAAAGCCGACGATGTGTATGGCGGCAGGCTCCCAGTCCATGTGCGCTGTCTCATTGACGAGTGCGCCAACATCGGGCAGATTCCGAAGCTGGAAAAGTTGGTGGCCACGATCCGAAGCCGTGAGATCTCAGCCTGTCTGGTGTTGCAGGCACAGAGCCAGCTCAAGGCAATTTACAAAGATAATGCCGATACCATCATCGGCAATATGGATACTTCCATCTTCCTGGGTGGCAAAGAGCCAACAACGCTGAAAGAGCTGGCGGCTGTTCTGGGAAAGGAGACCATAGACACTTACAACACCGGAGAGAGCCGGGGACGGGAGACCTCCCACTCGCTCAACTATCAGAAATTGGGAAAAGATATGCCATACTTGTTCGTGAAGAGTTCAGTTGCCTTGAATTTATCATGAACAGGGACACGATCAACTGGATTCTGAAATAACTGAATACAGGAGGTCGAACATGGAGCATTTACCAAAGAAAATCCATCAAAACGGAATCAGCTACACGCTGGTGGGAGACTACTACATCCCCGATCTGGAGCTACCGGAGGAAAGCCGCCCCATTGGGCGGTGGGGCCGGATGCACAAAGCGTTTCTGCAAGAACACCGGCCCGGCCAGTACAATGCCCTGCTTCTGTCGGGAAAACTCTGGACATATCTTGCTGACCTGAACGAACAGGCCGCTGACCGGCTGGCGTGTATCGTCTCGCAGATGCAGGAGGCGGAGGGTGTCACCGAGGAACTGAAAGCCCGTGACCAGCTTGCGTGGGTCGGGGGCATGAACAGCATTCGCAGCCGAGCAGAGGAAATCATCCTCTCTGAGATGATTTTTGTTTAAGGAGGTGCCTGTCTATGAGATACCGTATCGAATACGCCGATGGGCGTTATTGTAACTTTGCCAACGGCAGGGCTGAGCTGCTGAAATGGCTGAAACTGCTGAAGCAAGAGGAAATCTCCGACATCCGCAAAGTATATAAAAGCGGTGTGTCAGATTCCGTCCTGGAAACATACCGGAATTATATCCGCCCAGCATAAGGAGGGGCGCTTATGGGTACAGATATAGAAAAATTGGTTGATTTGATGATTCAGGAGCGGATGCAGAGCCAGTTTGCTAAGTGGCGGGAGGCAGAAACCGGCACGGAGAAAAAAGAGGACTGCCTTCGCTTGGAAAACGAGTATGAAAAAGCAATCAGCGCATTGTCTGAGGAACAGAAGGACGCTGTAAGACACTACTGTGATTCTATTTTCGATTCTGGTGCAGAAAGCGAGTGCTTCTTTTACCGGCTGGGCCTCAAAGATGGCATCCGTCTCTGGAAGTTTATGAAAAAGCTGATGAAAACGGTCAGCTAACGGATGTATAACCACATATTTTATTCCGCCCACAAACGGGTCGAAAGCCGTCCAACGGTACAGATTGGGCGGCTTTCCTGTTATCTGCGTTTCTTCCGCTTGGGCGCATAGTACGGCTGCGGCTTGGCCTTTCCTCTCATGTTGTTGGGATTTTTGAGCATTTTGGACAGGCTCAGTATCCGCAAAAATGCAGAGAAGTCCTCTGAGGAAATCTTCTCGAAGGGTATCTGCATTCTGTCGCAAAATTCGTGGATTACCACTTCCTCTTGGCTGCCCTGTTCGAGCGCCTGTTCAAACTTTTCCTTGACGTCATCCAGCGTGGGCTGCGGGTCGGCGGTGGTCTTGTCCTTGCGGTGTGCTTCCCGGATGTCCCGGACGATGCTGTCCAGATCATCGTGCATGACATGGCTGTAAAAATCGCTTTCCTGCACCTGCCCCAGTTCCAGCGTCCGCATATAGAGGTCATCCTCTCCGGGCGCATACTTGCTCATGACGGTCTGCCGGGTGGCCTCCAACACCAGATTCATCTGCTCCACCCGCATATTGGCGATCTGGTCGATGCAGATTTCCATATCTATCATCAGCCGCCGGAAATTCGGGTGGGCAGCCAGTTCGCAGAGAAGCCGGTTGTTGATTTTGCCGCTGCTCAAAAGTTCCACCATATCATCACTCAGATGCAGAGATTGAAGTTCTGTGTTTGGGTGATTTTTATTTTCCGTCAGCCCCATCAGATAGTCGGTGGACACGCCGTAAAAGTCCGCCAGCGTTGCAATCGCAAACGGGCTGATGTCCTTGTAGTCATCGGTTTCGTATTTTCCCAGCGCGGATTTAGACAGGCCGGTCTGCTCCGCCAGTTGTTCCAGCGTCAGGTGCTTGTCCACCACCCGCAGGTCTTTGAGCCGCTCCGGGATTGTCAGCTTTGCGTACATCCAAAGCCCCCTCTCTCGTTATCTTTTTCAGTGATTACACCCATTATAGCACGATTCCATAAGCGTGGAAATATGCGGATTTCGAGCGTTTTTCCGACGTTTTGGATATACGGGAAAGGGCCTCTTTTTTCGGTAAACTGGTTCTTGCAGACAGGCACAGAACCTTGAAAATCGAATGACCGGCTGCAAGGGGTATGGCCTCCGGGGAAGTGACGCCAGGACAGAAATCGAGCACACCAAAGAGGCCGATACGCCGGGAGAAATTCCGGGCAGGAGCGGCTTGCAGGCAGACCGGCGGACAGGAAACAAGTTTATCATGCGGGGCGCATGGCTCCGCAGCAAAGAAATGGAGGAAATCATTATGACACTGAGTATGAAAGAAAAGAAGATTCTCTACGCTTACGGCTGTCTCAGCCACCACAATACGGTGACACGGCTGAAATGGCTGACGGCTCTGACGGTTGACCCGGAGGCCAAACGCCGGATGCTGGGGCTGGCCCGGAAGGTGGAGACGGAGATGAACGAAAGCTGGTACGAGGATTTTTATCACCATCTGCGCATGGAGATGGACGAGTACCGCCGTCTCAAGCGCAACCTGCGTGTGCTGAAATCTTACACCGATTATGAGGAGGATCTGTATGAAGAAGCTGTCTAAGTATGAGAAAGAAACCATCATCAACTGGAACGAGGCGGAGAACCTTGCCAGCGTCTACACCTTCAACGCCAGCTTGAAGCGCAGGCTGGCTGATTTCAGCCGGAAGTACCCACTGTTGTGCCGGTTGGAGCGCAGCACGCCGGAGGGCAGCGTGACCTATGTGCTGGACAAGTCCCGGCTGTCGATCCGGCTGGTGCCTCCGTACAGCGAAGAACGGAAAGCCGCCGCAAGGGAGTACGCAAAGGAGCATGGCTTTCAGGTGGTGGTAACGGAAGAAAAAATCGCCTAAAATCGGGGTGTTTACGGGAAAAATGACGGGTCTGCACCCGATGTTTTGACCGGCAATCCCCGCAGGCGTATTCCGTATCCACTCCCCGCCTATGGGCGCAAATGTGTGGATACGGAGCCGGTGAAACTGGCAAACACCGTTCCTGCGGTGGAAGCCAGCTTCGCCGGTGCGGAAGTACAGAGGGCGGCCAGCCCTTTGTGGCGGGGTGCAGGGGCGGCAGCGCACTGCTGGGGTCAAGGGGCAACGCCCATTGGCAGGTTAAGGGCGGCAGCCATTATCGGGTCAAGGACGAAGTGCCTTGGCAGGTTGAGGGCAGCCGCCCCATCGGGTCAAGGGTGAAACGCCTTGCCCAGGGAAAGTTGATGCCTGCGTCAACTTGTATTGGGTATTACCTGACGCAAAATTCGCAGGATTTGCGGCTTCGTCGCCCCTTCCCCGGCCCCAGAACATCTTCGCAGGAAGGAGGAAATCTGTTTGAAACTGACACGACACAATGGACGCTCCGGCAAGCATGGCACCTATAATCCCCGCCACAATGACCGCCGGTTCGATGTGGAGAACAGCGAACACATTGACGCAGAACGGGCAAGGCAAAATGTCTACTGGGACTGCTACCGGGGCTTTACCACCCATGAGTTCCGGGAGAACCCGGAGCAGCCGGATTTCAGCTTTGAGGAAATCGAGCGGATGTATTACTACGAGCATTACGGCGGCTATGTGGAAGCTCAGAACGCCCGGAATGAGAAAACCCGGCACACCGAGCGCAACCGCACTGTGGAGGACTTGCTGAAAAACAACAAGACCTGCCCGGAGGAAAGTATCTACCAGATCGGCACGATGGGAGAATCCGTCTCGCCGGATACGCTCTTTTCCATCGTCAATGAGTTTTATCAGGAATTTGAGCGCCGCTTCGGTTCCCATATCCACATCCTGGACTGGGCGCTCCATCTGGACGAGGGGACGCCCCACATCCATGAGCGGCACGTCTTTGACTGTGAGAACCGCTATGGGGAACTGTGCCCCCAGCAGGAAAAGGCGCTGGAAGAACTTGGCATCCCTCTCCCCAACCCGGAGAAGCCCAAAGGCCGGAACAACAACCGCAAGCAGACCTTTGATGCGGTCTGCCGGACGATCCTGTTTGACATCGCCAGACGGCATGGGCTGCATCTGGATCAGGAGCCATCCTACGGCGGGCGGGACTATCTGGAAAAACAGGATTATATCCTGATGAAGCAGAAGGAGCAGCTTGCGGCGCAGGAGCAGAAGCTGGAAGAACTGACGCTCAAAATCGAGGACGTGGAGACGCTGTTAGATGATGTTTCCGATGCGGCCTATGACAAGGCGGTGGAGGTGGTGACCGATACCGTCCGGCAGGAGACACACAAAGAAGATATTCGTCTGATCGAGGAAACGAAAAAGTGGGTGCTTTCGCCGGAGCGGAAGGCCCCGAAGAAGGAGCGTGACTACGCTGCCGCCCGTCTGGATGGAGTGATTACCAAAATCAAACGGGTCATGCAGAACGCCCTGGCAAAAATCCAGAAAACTCTCATGCAGCCGGAGGTCAAGAAGGCCGGTAAGGAGCAGATTAAGGAGAAGGCCAGAGAATCCATCCGGGAGAAGCTGGCGAAAGGCAGGCTGAACGCTGACCGAGATAACCGGGAACGCTGGGAACGTGAGGGGCGGATTGCTCCGAAAAAGAAACACGATATGGAGTTATGAGGCACCTGATTTTCTGCGGAAACGGGTGCTTTTTTCTCTGCCTGGAGGTGAGAAAATCGAATATATTTGAAGCGGTGAAGGAGTCTGTCACCACAAGGCAGGCTGCGGAATATTACGGGGTGCAGGTTGGCAGGAATGGCATGGCCTGCTGTCCCTTCCATGATGACAAACATCCTAGTATGAAGATTGACCATCGGTTCCACTGCTTTGGCTGTCAGGCAGATGGGGATGTGATTGATTTTACCGCCCGTCTGTTTAGTCTGAGCAGTAAGGAGGCGGCGCTGAAGCTGGCGGAGGATTTCTCTGTCCACTATGACGCCAAAGGCCATGACCCGCCCCGCAGGAGGCCGGTCAAGCGAAAAATCAGCGAGGAACTGCGTTACCGGCAGGCGGAGCAGAAATGTTTCCGGGTGCTGTGCAATTACCTGCATCTGCTGGAACGCTGGGAGAAGGAATACGCCCCGCAGACGCCGGATGAAGCGTGGAATCCGCTGTTCGTGGAGGCCCTGCAAAAGAAACCGTACACGGAATATCTGCTGGATATTCTCTTGTCCGGCAGCATGGAGGAACGTGCTTCCGTGGTCGCTGAGTATGGAAAAGAGGTGAGGAAGATTGAGCAGCGAATATCAGAGTTTACCGCTAGCCACCCGGCAGGCCGCCATGAGCGCAGCCGAAGCCTTAGCGCCGGAGCGGAGCGTTGATGAGGTGCGGGAAAGCCTGTCCGTCACCGAGAAGGGCCAGCCCGCCAACACCATCGGCAACTGCCGGACGGTGTTCTGCCATGACCCTCTCCTGCGTGGGGCGATCCGCCTGAACCTTTTGACTGACCGGGTGGACATTGTACAGGATTTAGGCTGGCGCAGGAATACCAGTGCCCTGACGGATACGGACGTGAAATATCTGCTTCTCTATTTTGAGCAGACCTATGGCCTGACCAGTGAGAAAAAGATGACGGCGGCGCTCTCCATCGTGGCGAATGAGAACTGCTACCATCCCATACAGGACGTGCTAAACGGCCTTGTCTGGGACGGGACGCCCCGCATCCGCTCCTGTCTCCATCATTTCTTAGGTGCGGACGAGAGCGACTATGTGGAGGAAATGCTGAAACACTTTTTGCTGGGGGCTATCCGGCGGGTATTCCGCCCCGGCTCCAAATATGAGGAAATGCTCTGTCTGGTGGGCGGTCAGGGGGCTGGCAAGTCCAGCTTCTTCCGCTTGCTGGCGATCCGGGACGAGTGGTTCAGTGACGACCTGAAAAAACTGGACGATGACAGGGTGTATCTGAAGCTGCAAGGACACTGGATTATCGAAATGTCGGAGATGCTGGCTACCAGCAGCGCCAAAAGCATTGAAGAAATCCGCTCCTTTATCAGCCGCCAGAAGGAAACCTACCGGACGCCCTACGAGGCCCAGCCCAAAGACCGGCTGCGGCAGTGTGTGTTCGGCGGTTCGTCCAACACACTGGACTTCCTGCCCCTTGACCGGGCCGGAAATCGGCGCTTTTTGCCGATCATGATTTACCCGGAGAATGCAGAGGTTCACATTTTGGAGGACGAGGACGCCTCCAGAGCCTATCTTTTACAGGTCTGGGCGGAGGCCATGACGATTTACCGCAGCGGCCACTACTCTATGAAGTTCAGCAAGTCCATCCAGCGCCAGCTGGTGGAGGTGCAGAAGGATTTCATGCCGGAGGACACCGAGGCCGGACAGATACAGGGCTTTCTGGAACACTACACCGGCAGCATGGTCTGCTCCAAACAGCTGTTCAAGGAGGCGCTGGGCCACACCTACGATGAGCCGAAGCGGTGGCAGCTGCACAATATCAACGAGATCATGAACACGGTGGTGACGGGCTGGAAACCATTCTCCAATCCCCGGATGTTCACCGGATATGGCAGGCAGAGGGGCTGGGAACGGGACGTTTCCGGCAACGAACTGCCCGGCAACGAAGATGGATTTGTGGAGCTGACCGAGGAAGAATGCTGCCAGCTGGAACTGCCGAAGGAGTGGATCGCATAAAATTAGCGGTCTGTTGCCGGGATGGTTGCCACTTGGTTGCCGGGTTTGTTGCCGGGGATTCTCCGGTCTGGATACGGAAAAAGCCTGTAAATAAGGTATTTTCTAATATCTATCTCTATCTCCGGCAACGAAAACAACGAGATTTTTCAAGAAAATTGATAAAGTAAGATTTGCAGGTCAGACGGTAGTTTACAGGTTTTCAGAGGTTCGTTGCCGGACTTCGTTGCCAGTGCTGCCGTCTGGCCTGCTACTCTATGGAGGTAGCCTATGGAAAAAAGCAAACAGCAGAAAAATAAAGTCCGTTTTGTGGTGGTGCGGGAGTTCTCCGGGGAGAAGTCCATGCGGGAAGCCTTTGAGCAGCTGATCGAGCGCCAGACCTGCGAACACTTCGAGGAATGGCTGGAACAGCGGGAAATGGCCGAAAACGCTGCGTAAAAACGGTTGATTCAGGGGCAGGGACATGGTACTATAATGGTATCGTGTCCCTGTTCATAGAAGGAGAACGCTATGAGCAGGAAAAAACAAGTCTATGAGAAAATCACCGCTCTCTACTGCCGCATCTCTCTGGATGACGGCGGCGACAACGAGAGTATGAGCATCAGCAACCAGAAAATCATGCTTCGGGACTTTGCTGAAAAGCATGGAATGTTCCAGTATGAATATTATGTGGATGACGGCTATACGGGCCGCAATTTCAACCGCCCTGCCTTCCAGCGCATGATCGCTGACATTGAGGCGGGGAAGATCGGCTGCGTCATCACCAAAGACCTATCCAGGCTTGGTAGGAACTATATTGAAGCTGGCAGCTATATCGAAATCTTTTTCCCCAAACACAATGTACGCTATATCGCCATCACGGACGGCGTGGACAGCCTGACCCGTCAGGAGATGGACATTACGCCCTTTAAGAATATCCTGAACGATATGTACAGCCGGGATATTTCTAAAAAGGTGCTGGCAGGCATCACCACCCGCTCCCGGCAGGGGAAGTTCTGCGGAGGGACGCCGCCCTTCGGCCTGATGCGTGACCCGGAGGACAAGGGGCATCTCATCATTGACCCTGAGACAGCGCCAATCATCCGCAAAATCTATGACTATGCCCTTGACGGGCTGGGCTGCATGAGGATTTCCAAACGTCTGATGGAAGAAAAAATCCCAATCACCCATGTCAAAGCCAACACGGAGTTTGACGCCAACTATTATTTCTGGGGCGGAGCCAGAATCAGTCACATCCTGAGAAATCCATTCTATAAGGGCGCACATTTGGTCTTTCGGACGCATCAGAAAGGCATCCGCTCCAACACCTATGACATTATTCCCCGTGACCAGTGGGAAGTGATCGAGGGCTGCCATGAGGCCATTGTGACGCCGGAGGAATGGGAACAGGTGCAGGAACTCATTGACCGCAGGCCGACCATTCAGGGGAATTCCTGCCCCTTTTATAATCTGTTCCACGGTCTGGTCTACTGCGCCACCTGCGGGAAGTCCATGCAGGTGCGGTATGAGAAAGTGGGCCGAACCGGGAAGAACCGCTTCACCGGCGAAATGCGGGAGCCGATTGACAAGGCGTACTATATCTGCCAGACCTACAACCGCATGGGCTGCAAGGTCTGTTCCAGCCACAAGATAGAGGCCAGGGATTTATACAATCTGGTGCTGAAAGACATTCAGGAACTGGCGGCGCAGGCTATGAAGGATGCCGATGCGTTCTACCAGCGGCTCAGCCGCCGGATGGAGCACCGGTATCTGGTGGACGCCTCCCAGACAGAAAAGGAACGCCTGCGGCTGGAAGCCCGAAATCAGGAAATTGACGGGATGTTCCTGAGCCTGTACACCGATAAGGCCAAAGGCATCCTGACCGAGCAGCGGTTTGTGAAGCTGACGGCGGCGCTGGAACAGGAGCAGGAATCCAACCAGAAACGCCTGCATGACCTGGCAATGATGCAAGGTCGTGCCGATGCGCAAGAAAGCGAAGTCCGCACTTTTATCAAGGAAATCCGGCGCTATGCCGCCATCGAGGAACTGGACGAGGCGGTGCTGAACCGGCTCATTAGCCGGATTCTGATTGGAGAAATCAAGAAGATTGATGGTCAGAGGACACAGGAGGTTAAGATTATTTACAATTTTGTTGGGGAAATGTCAAGGTAGAATTTAGACGCTAAATACTTTTAATTTATATCAAAAGTGATACAACAATTTTCTTTTAATGCTATCAGGCAATAAAGTTATTCCTTTGGCCAGAGTAAAAGGGATAACTTTATTTTGCTAAAGCATACTAAAAAGGGCGCGTTGCAGAAAATTATCCGCAACACGCCCTCTTCTATAAGTCCTTATGTCAAAATCAAATTATTGGTAATCTTGAATATTGGGATAAGCGGCACCGTTATTATGCGCGTAAGCTGCTTCAAAGTAGTCGAGGCTTTCAAAAGTAATGCCCTGATAGTTTCCGACATTCAACACATCAAAAGTTAGATTCAGAACATCACCAGCGGAATATTGGTCAAGAAGATTTCCTGCAAATTTCCATCCTATGTTTTCCTCATAAGTATCCTCGGTAAAATAAAATGTAGTCGCATCCTCAGTCGCATCATAACTAATGTCAATAATTATATCAGAGAAATGAACTTGATCTCCAGCATTAAAGTCTTTGAGATAATCTACAGTTTTTCCATCAGCAGGATTAATAAATTGAGCATTAAGTTGTGTCATATCAACAACCTCTGGAGGAAGAGAATTAAGTCTGTAAGATTCTGCAACAGAGAATTGATAAACTCTGTTATTATCCCCAAAGTAAAATCCATCTTCCGTCATAGGAACACTTGAACGAGCATTGGCATTGTAATAATGGGCATAATACAACTGCCATTTGTATGTCTCAGTTGAAACAAACTGTGCTTTCCATGTACCAGAACTGTCTCCTGCTTTCTTTGTATAAAACATATACTGATTTGTACCAGTAGTTGCTTGACTTACCGTATCACCAGAGGCATCTGACAAGATGAGTGCAATCTGTGTAAAAATATCGACAAAGATAATCCTATGTCCATGCATACGGATAGAACCAACGCTGTTATCTACTTCTGGACGAAAATAAACCTCAGGCCCCATATCACCCGTGTTATATTCTATGCTAGGTGAAACAAGATAGGCCCAACTACTATCCTTTTCACTCTGTCCATCGAGATCGATAAGCTTTTCCACATAATCTGAAAGGATAATCCAGCCAATCTTCCACCAATTCACTTTGCTTGCTTCAGCAGAAGAACTGATATTCTCGTTGTCGGCATAAGCAAAAGTAGTGTTAGAAAAACTTATGCACATAACCAAGGAAAGAGTAAGTGCAACAATCTTACGTGTTAGCTTTTTCATTAAAAGCCCCCCTTCTCTTATAAAACCAAAACAATAATGCAAATGATGGATGCAATAAAAAAGAATACTCCAGCAACCCGCATCAAACCAAGATATAAATCTGTAGGTTCACCGCCTTTTACAGAAAAGAAGTGTTCAATTTTCCATAAAAGTTCCGGCTTAAAAATCATAAAAAAACTTAATAGAAGCAAAAGGATAAGCCATATGTTATCTATGTATAACACTTCCTTTCTGCTAATACTGAAAATTCAAATAAAAAAGCGCATAAGTAGACAAATAATCATGCCTAACTTATGCGCAAATAGAAACAATTTTAATTCTAAGCCTCCAAAGCTGGCAGCGTCGGTAAAAATGCTCCATTATTAAGTTAGGCAACTTAACCTTAAAACAAATCATCGGTCTTACCTCCCAACAATATAAATTTCGACTTTTCACTTTTATTTTATCACCTAAAGCAGAACTTGTCAATGAATTTGTCTAAAATAAGTCGATTTTCTTTTTTGATTATGTGCATTTTTAACTAATAGAAAGAAAGTTGTATTGAGGGCGATTGGTGTTCCTTATTCCATATGTCGGAACTGTATGAAGTGAAAATAGTTTATCCGTTGAAGAGTCACTCCACAGGTTATGCTTGATTCTTTCAAAGTTATGTTTCTATAATATGCATCCGTACTGTCATATTATAATTCACATTATTGGATAATATAAATTGACAAGTATAAGATAAACAGACAAGGAGTCGCTGCCACCCGTAAAACGGGTGGCTCGGGACGCAGGCTTTAAGCCCACTCTACTTGGCCGCGCCTCAAGGCGCTAGCTTTCTCTTTTAGGCTATACTAAAGTTTTTATTTCCCTGGTACAACCGGGGATTTTTTTGCTTCAAGCCGCCAATTAGAACGGCAGCCACAAAGATTTTTCTTTGCGGCTGCCGTTTTCTTGAATTCATCACTTGACAATGTGGCAAAGAGCTGATGAGCCAGGACGAGCTGGCAGTTATGGATGGCGGCAA
>NZ_QUGQ01000020.1:0-74519 GCF_003479155.1 Blautia sp. AF19-1 | reverse complement strand
GCCCTTTGGAGGGCTAATAATAAACCACCAGTTGAACTGGTGGTTGCTAACTTAGAAGAGGAAATAGATTTACGGAGCAATCAATGCGCTTGATGCTGAAAAAATATACGAAACTGGTGGGAATTGAAAGGAATATAACGCCACATATGTTTAGACATACATACGCAACGCTTCTAATGAAGAATGATATAAACCAGAAAGCGGTAGCCGCTGCGCTGGGGCATTCAAAATCAATCATTACGGTGGACACTTATACGGATATACAGGCGATTATTGCAGATTGTGTTCAGGAGATTGTTATAGTAGAAGATGAAAGCGTAACAGCAGAAGATGATGCAGAGCAGGAAAGCAAAGAGGAAGCTGCGCCGGTAATCATTGTGTACGATTATTCGGATGTGACAGAGATGGATGATATTGCAGAATGGTATTTGGAGGAAGAGGTAGCTTAGGCTATCTCTTCTTTTTGGAGAAATAAGTTTATATATTTTTAGAAATGTTAAATGATTATAGTGGTCTGATAACAGGTCAAAAAATGAAAATACTGTGTGCATTGTTTTTTTGCAGCAAGTTGGTTATAATGTTATTAAGAATAATTAGGAAAGGTGGGGCAGACGGATGGAAAAATTGCAGGATATAGAATTGAAAAAGATATTGACGGAATTGGCAGATATGTTACAGAAAGTATATCAAGAAAAACTGAAAGCAGTAATTTTATATGGGTCTGTTGCACGTGGAACAGCTACCGATGAGTCGGATATAGATATTATGGTTCTTGTGGATGGAACTGATCAGGAATTAAGGATGTTTGAAGATAAACTGAGCGATGTTTCAACGGATATTTCGATAAAGTATTTTAAGGTTTTTTCAATTATTGATGTCAGTTACCAAGAATATATGACGTGGATGACAATTTCTCCATTTTATAGAAATGTGTCCGAGGAAGGAGTGGTTCTGTATGCAGCTTGATGTAAAAACTCTTTCAGAATATCGCTTCGCTCGTGCCAAAGAAGATATGGAAGCGGCTGTAAGCAATCACCGGTCAGGATTTTATAAGGTTGCGATAAACAGATCATATTATGCAATCTTTCACGCGATTAGGGCGGTAAATATTCTGGGAGGCTTTGATGCTTCGAAGCATAGTTCTGTAATTGCTCATTTTAATCAGGTTTATGTGCATGGAGGAAAGTTCGATAGGGGTACATATAAACTGATAGACAGTGCATACCGCATTAGAGAAAAATGTGACTACTCAGATTTCTTTATTGCATCAAAAGAGGACTCGGAAAATCAGATTTGCAATGCAAAAGAATTTCTTAATAGAGTAGAGAACTTTTTGCAGGCAGAAGGAAAAAATGAAATGTTATAGAGATAGAGAACCGTTTGCTTTTCACGCAGGCGGTTTTTTATTTTGTTAAAAACATAGTAGTAATTATAGATTGGTCTTGTGTTTATATTTCTTTTTTGCTACAATGAGAAAAGAACAGATGTTCGCAAGCAAGAATTGAATATTTATACAATCAGATGCATAAGCTGACAAAGAAAATTTAGGATTGTACCTTTATAATTATGTTGTTTTGTGCTATTCTGTTTTGAAGAATGACTGGGCGTTATGGTAAGTGACGCCCAGTCAAAAAAAATATTTTTAGTGACTTTATTCGTGTAATTGCCATTTTGACTAAAAAAAATAAAGGCCATTACACGAATTTTGACCTCAAATTACACGAATTTTCTGGTTGATACTAGTCGTATCGGGAGGTATTGAAGTGGAAAACGAACAGAAAAAGTTTAAATTAGTGTCAGATTATCAGCCGACCGGAGACCAGCCGCAGGCAATCGAAACCCTTGTCAAAGGGTTCCGGGAAGGCAACCAATGCCAGACTTTACTAGGGGTTACGGGCTCTGGCAAGACTTTTACGATGGCGAATGTGATCCAGCAGTTGAACAAGCCGACTTTGATTATTGCGCACAATAAGACGTTGGCGGCGCAGCTTTACGGAGAATTCAAAGAATATTTCCCGGAAAACAGCGTCGAATACTTTGTCTCCTACTACGACTACTACCAGCCGGAGGCTTACGTGCCGTCTTCGGATACGTATATTGCGAAGGACTCTGCGCGGAACGATGAGATTGATAAGCTGCGGCTTTCCGCGACTTCTGCACTGAGTGAGCGGAACGATGTCATTGTGGTTTCCAGTGTTTCGTGTATCTATGGAATCGGAAGCCCGAAGGACTACATGGAGATGATTATTTCGCTCCGCCCGGGAATGGAAAAGGACCGGGACGATGTGATCCGGCAGTTGATTGATATTCAGTATGACCGGAATGATATGGATTTCCACCGCGGTACGTTCCGCGTGCGCGGTGATGTATTGGAGATTTTTCCGGCGGAGGAGACGGACAAGGCGGTGCGCGTCGAGTTCTTCGGGGATGAGATTGACCGTCTGGTGCAGATCGATACGCTGACGGGTGAAATCTTATGTGAACTGAACCACATCGCAATCTTTCCTGCCTCCCACTACGTTGTGCCGATGGACACGATCCTGAAAGCAACAGGCGAGATTGAAAAGGATATGGAAGAGCAGGTGAAGTTCTTCAAGCACGAGGGAAAACTGATCGAGGCCCAGCGCATCGAGGAGCGGACCAATTTCGATATTGAGATGCTCAAAGAAACCGGCATCTGTTCCGGCATCGAAAACTATTCGCGTTACCTCTCCGGATTAAAGCCAGGCGAGCCGCCCTACACACTGATGGACTATTTCGGAGATGATTTCCTCATCATCGTGGATGAGTCGCATAAGACTGTTCCGCAGATCCGCAGCATGTATGCCGGCGACCAGTCGCGGAAATCGACGCTGGTGGACTATGGATTCCGTCTGCCGTCCGCAAAAGACAACCGCCCGTTGAACTTCGGCGAGTTCGAGGACCGGATCGATCAGATCCTCTTCGTATCTGCCACGCCGGGCGACTACGAGGCAGACCACGAGCTGCTGCGCGCTGAACAGATCATCCGCCCGACCGGCCTTCTCGACCCGGATGTCGAGGTGCGCCCGGTGGAGGGACAGATCGACGATCTGATTTCGGAAGTAAAGAAAGAAACTGAAAAACACAACAAAGTTCTCGTGACGACGCTGACGAAGCGTATGGCAGAGGATCTGACCGACTATATGAAAGAGGCCGGCATCCGCGTGCGCTACCTGCACTCCGATATCGACACCCTGGAACGGACCGAGATCATCCGTGATATGCGTCTCGATGTCTTCGATGTGCTCGTCGGTATCAACCTTCTGCGTGAGGGTCTCGACATCCCGGAAATCACACTCGTGGCGATCCTGGATGCCGATAAAGAAGGTTTCCTGCGTTCCGAAACCTCCCTGATCCAGACCATCGGCCGTGCCGCGCGAAACAGCGAGGGCCATGTTATCATGTACGCCGATGTGATGACCGATTCCATGCGACTCGCGATCGACGAGACGAAGCGCCGCCGTGCCCTGCAGGAAGCCTACAACAAAGAACACGGCATCACTCCGACCACCATCAAAAAAGCCGTCCGCGATCTCATCAGCATTTCGAAAGAAGTGGCAAAGACAGAAGAAAAGATGGAAAAAGACCCGGAGTCCATGAGCCGCGAAGAACTGGAAAAACTGATCGGCCAGGTACAGAAACAGATGAAAGCCGCTGCCGCCGAACTCAACTTCGAAATGGCCGCCGAGCTGCGTGACAAAATGATCACACTGAAGAAGAGCCTGGATGACATGGAAGAATAAAAAAGAAGAAAAGAGCATGAAAAAAAGCGTGCCGGAAAAGCGACAGAAAACTTTCCGGCACGCTTTTTTTGCGTCCGATTTTGATTCCTTCTTGTTCAGAATTGACGCAAAATAAGAATACCATTATAATATAAAATACGACCAAACGGTCGCATCAAAACGAAAAACACAAAAATAAAAAAGACAACAATAAAAAAATTAATCGCCGAATTTTCTCTTTTTACTGGAGACACTCAGCAGATAGTCGACCGAGCAGTCATAGAACCGTGCAAGTCGGATCACATAGTCGATCGGGATGTCGCGGATTCCTTTTTCGTAGCGGGAATAGACGTCGCGGTTGCATTCGAGCAGGGCAGAAATCTCTTTGATGGTGAGATCCTGATCGATCCGCATATCTTCAATTCTCTGGTATTTCATACGTTGTACCATCCTTTCAGATTCAAACCCATACTACCAAACGGTTGGATGGACAAAGTTAAATCAGATCATATGGTCGCAAATTGGAGAATAGGGCGGGAGAGAGAAACGGCGGGTGAAGACAGCCTGTGCAGAAAACAGAAAAATATGTACGGCAGAAATGGGGGAACGAATGGGAAAAGCAGAAAGAATAGAAATAGAAGATTTTGTCCAGAATATAGTGGAACGGATGGAGACGCCGGAAGCGTTTGAAAAAATGATCAGCCGGGAGGAAGAATGCGAAGCGCAGGGGCAGGAGAGCCGTCTGAGGGATGTGCTGAAGAAAGAATGGCCGGTGGACGAAAAGGGAGAGCGCATCTATCAGATCACTAATATATATGAAGAAAAAGCAGAAGAACTCCTCATTGTAGAACTGTATACCGGCATCCACCTGGAAAACGGAGTCCCGTGCGGGCATTTTACGCTGTATCTCTGCGGGGAGCCGGACGGATGGAAACTCAGCGAAACGCGGATGATGGAATATCTGCAGAATCTGTAAACGAAAAAGCAAAACAGGGAGGACAGGGAAAAGAAAAACTGTCCTCCTGCTTTTGCTGCGGCGGAGACACCGGAAAGTCAGGATCCATACGGCCGCTTCTCATCGCTGATGCCGACCAGATAATCCAGACTGACCTGATACAGCTCCGCCAGACGGATGGCAATGGAGATCGGCAGTTGCCGGACGCCTTTTTCATATCGGGTATACACATCGCGGTTGCAGCCGAGATAGTCGGCAACCTGGCGGATCGTCAGATCGTGGTCCGTGCGCAGATCCTCCAGTCTCTGATATTTCATGATTCATCACCTCTGAGAAAATGCTACTAAATGGTCGTATTAAAATGGCAGAATCCTACCATACGGCTATAGCGCCTTTGAAACAGTAGAATGCAATAAAAAAGAAAAGTCAGATTCCTTTTCAGAAAGAAAACGGTTTATACTTTTTTCACAATTTCTTCATAGAAAAACCGGGAAAAGGTGTTGACAAACAAAAGGCAGAGTGCTATCTTAAGAGCATAGATGTTAGCACTCCACTGAAACGAGTGCTAACAGGACTATACAACAGGAAGGAGCTTATCTTAGTGGATACAGAATTGGATGAAAGAAAAAGAAAAATATTAAAAGCGATCATCCAGACGTATCTGGAAACGGGCGAGCCGGTCGGCTCAAGAACGATTTCCAAATACACGGATTTGAATTTAAGCTCCGCCACAATCCGGAATGAAATGTCCGATCTGGAAGAGATGGGTTACATCTTACAGCCCCACACTTCCGCAGGACGCATTCCTTCCGATAAAGGCTACCGCCTCTATGTAGATGAGCTGATGCGGGAAAAAGAACAGGAAGTTGCAGACATCAAAAACATGGTCATTGAAAAAACAGACCGAATGGAAAAAGTTCTGCAGCAGGTTGTCAAAGTCCTCGCTTCATCTACCAACTATGCAACGTTGATTACAGGACCGGAATATCACAGAAATAAAGTGAAATTCATCCAGCTCTCAAAAGTCAATGAAGAGCAGCTCCTGGCCGTCATCGTCGTAGAAGGCAACCTGGTGAAAAACCAGATGATTGACCTCGACGAGACCATCAACGATGAACAGATATTAAAGCTGAACCTGCTTCTGAACACACAGCTCAATGGCCTGACCATTGAAGAAATCAATCTTGGCATGATCAAGAAGATGAAAGAGCAGGCAGGCATCCACTCCGGCATCATCAGCAAAGTGGTCGATACCGTAGCGGAAGCCATCGCAGTCAGCGAAGAAGATGTGCCGGTGTACACCAGCGGCGCAACCAACATTTTCAAGTACCCTGAGCTTTCCGACAGCAGCAAAGCCAGCCAGCTGATCTCCACATTCGAGGAACGGCAGAAACTGGTCGATATGATCAAAGGAGCTGCCGAGGAGCAGGACGGAGAGGAAAATACCGGTATTCAGGTATACATCGGAAATGAATCTTCGATGGAACCCTTACGGGACTGCAGCGTGGTCACCACCACATACGATATGGGAAACGGTATGCGCGGAACAATCGGTATCGTGGGACCAAAGCGGATGGATTACGAAAATGTGGTAGATAACCTGAAAACATTAAAAGTTCAACTGGACGCCGTCTTCAAAAAGCCGGACACAGGTGAGTAGAAAGGTGGAATGATCAGTGAGCGAAGAAAATAGAAAGAAAGAGGAAACCATGGAAGAACCTACACGCGAGATGGAAAAAGAAACCGGAGCAGAGACCGATCTGCCGGAAACCGAACCGGCTGCGGAGCAGGAAGAAGCAAAGAAAGCAGCAGAGGCAAAAGAAGCGGAAGCTGCAGAAGAAACTGCTGAGGATGGCAAAGAACGAAAGTTCTTCAAAAAGAAAAAAGATAAAAAAGATGAGAAAATCGAAGAGCTGACTGACCGCCTGACCCGTCAGATGGCAGAGTTCGATAACTTCCGCAAACGCACCGAAAAAGAAAAAGCAAATATGTATGCCATTGGAGCAAAAGACATCATCGAGAAGATTCTTCCGGTTGTTGACAGCTTCGAGCGCGGACTTGCAACGGTGGAAAACCCGGAGGAAGATCCGTTCGCAGACGGCATGAATAAAGTATACAAACAGTTTACCACAGCACTCGATGAACTCGGTGTAACCGTGATCGAGGCCGTTGGAAAGGAATTCGATCCGAACCTGCACAACGCAGTGATGCATGTGGAGGATGAGGAAGCCGGCGAGAACATCGTCGTAGAAGAGTTCCTGAAGGGCTACATGTACAAAGGTTCCGTAGTCCGTCACAGTATGGTCAAGGTGGCTAATTAAGCCTTGAAGATAAATAAATAGAAATTAAACCATTTTTTAGCATAATTCATTGAGGAGGAAACAACAATGGGCAAAATTATTGGTATTGACTTAGGAACAACAAACAGCTGTGTAGCCGTTATGGAAGGTGGAAAACCAACCGTTATCGCAAACGCAGAGGGTGAAAGAACAACTCCATCTATCGTAGCATTCACAAAAACAGGTGACCGTCTGGTCGGCGAGCCGGCAAAACGTCAGGCTGTAACAAACGCAGACAGAACCATCCGTTCTATCAAACGTGAGATGGGTACTGACTATAAAGTAGACATCGAAGGAAAGAAATACTCTCCGCAGGAGATCTCCGCTATGATTCTTCAGAAACTGAAAGGTGATGCAGAGAACTACCTTGGTGAGAAAGTAACAGAAGCAGTTATCACAGTTCCGGCTTACTTCAATGACGCACAGCGTCAGGCAACCAAAGATGCCGGTAAAATCGCAGGTCTTGATGTAAAACGTATCATCAACGAGCCTACCGCAGCAGCTCTGGCATACGGACTGGACAACGAAAATGAGCAGAAGATCATGGTATACGACCTTGGCGGTGGTACTTTCGATGTTTCCATCATCGAGATCGGTGACGGCGTTATCGAAGTTCTTTCCACAGCAGGAAACAACCGTCTGGGCGGCGATGACTTCGACCAGAAAGTAACAGATTATATCCTTGCTGAGTTCAAGAAACAGGAAGGCGTAGATCTTTCCAATGATAAAATGGCTCTGCAGAGAATCAGAGAAGCAGCAGAGAAAGCAAAGAAAGAGCTTTCCAGCGCAACTACAACCAACATCAACCTGCCGTTCATCACTGCAACCGCAGATGGCCCGAAACATCTCGATATGAACCTGACAAAGGCTAAATTCGATGAGCTGACCCACGACCTGGTAGAGAAAACCGCAGAGCCGGTACAGAGAGCACTTTCTGATGCAGGCCTTCAGGCATCCGAGCTTTCCAAAGTCCTTCTGGTAGGCGGATCTACCCGTATCCCGGCTGTACAGGATAAAGTAAGACAGCTGACCGGACACGAGCCGAGCAAGAGCCTGAACCCGGATGAGTGCGTAGCACTTGGTGCTTCCGTACAGGGTGGTAAACTTGCAGGAGACGCCGGCGCAGGCGATATCCTTCTTCTGGATGTAACTCCACTGTCTCTGTCCATCGAGACCATGGGAGGTATTGCAACTCGTCTGATCGAGCGTAACACCACAATCCCGACCAAGAAGAGCCAGATCTTCTCAACAGCAGCAGATAACCAGACAGCAGTAGATATCAACGTAGTACAGGGTGAGCGTCAGTTCGCGAAGGACAACAAATCCCTCGGCCAGTTCCGTCTGGATGGAATTCCGCCAGCAAGAAGAGGCGTTCCGCAGATCGAGGTTACCTTTGATATCGATGCCAACGGTATCGTAAATGTATCTGCAAAAGACCTGGGAACAGGAAAAGAGCAGCACATCACCATCACCGCAGGCTCTAACATGTCCGACAGCGAGATCGACAAAGCAGTCAAAGAAGCTGCTGAGTTCGAGGCTCAGGATAAGAAACGAAAAGAAGCAATCGACGCAAGAAACGATGCAGACTCCATGGTATTCCAGACCGAGAAAGCAATCGAGGAAGTCGGCGACAAGCTTGATGCAAACGACAAAACAGCAGTAGAAGCTGACCTGAACGCACTGAAAGATCTCATTGCAAAATGCAATCCGGAAGAGATGACCGATGCACAGGTAGCTGATCTGAAAGCAGCTCAGGAAAAACTGATGACAAGCGCTCAGAAACTGTTTGCAAAACTGTATGAGCAGCAGGGCGGAGCAGCAGGCGCTGGTGCTGGAGCAGCAGGTGCAGGCCCGGATATGGGAAATGCCGGAGCAGCAGGCGGCCATGACGACGATGTCGTAGACGCTGACTACAAAGAGGTTTAACAAATCAGACCCGACTGTGAGTTGAAACAATAAATAAGATACAGAAAGGGCCCTGTGAGGCTGGTATTTACGGGGGACGGATCCGATTCCGCCCCCTGTATTTATGTCGATGGACAGGACAGCCGTTTGCTTTTGCGGAAGTACTGGCATTGTCCTTTGACATGTGTTATAGTAAAATATGTTTGGGCATAAACAGATGCTGAAACAGTATTTTGCGAAACAGAAATGAAAAAGGTGAACATAAATGGCAGAAAAAAGAGATTATTATGAGGTGCTTGGTGTAGACCGCGGAGCGGACGATGCAACCTTGAAAAAAGCATACCGTAAACTGGCAAAGAAGTATCATCCGGATATGAACCCGGGAGACAAAGAGGCCGAAGCAAAATTTAAAGAGGCAACAGAGGCCTATGGCGTGCTGAGCGATCCGGACAAACGGCGTCAGTACGATCAGTTTGGCCACGCTGCATTTGAAAACGGCGGCGGAGGAGCAGGAGCCGGCGGATTCGGCGGCTTCGACTTTGGCGGCGGAGATATGGGTGATATCTTCGGCGATATTTTCGGCGACCTGTTCGGTGGCGGCGGAAGCAGAAGAAGAGCAAACAATGGACCGATGAAGGGAGCAAACCTCCGCGCTGTTGTCCACATTACGTTTGAGGAAGCTGTTTTCGGATGCCAGAAAGAGCTCGAGATCAACCTGAAGGATACCTGTACAACGTGCCACGGAACCGGCGCAAAACCAGGAACTTCACCGGAGACATGCTCCAAATGTAACGGAACTGGTCAGATTACGTACACACAGCAGACCATGTTCGGTTCTGTGAGAAACGTGACGACCTGTCCGGATTGTAACGGAACCGGAAAGATCATTCGCGATAAATGTACCGCATGCCACGGCACGGGCTATACATCCAGCAGAAAACGCATTCAGGTCAACATTCCGGCTGGAATCGACGATGGACAGAGTATCCGGATCCGTGAAAAAGGCGAGCCGGGTGTAAACGGTGGACCAAGAGGAGATCTGCTTGTCGAGGTTCAGGTAACCCGTCATCCGATCTTCCAGAGACAGGATATGAACATCTTCTCTACCGCACCGATTACATTTGCGCAGGCAGCACTCGGCGGCGATGTGAAGATAAGCACCGTTGACGGAGACGTTCTCTACACTGTAAAACCGGGAACCCAGACCGATACGAAGATCCGTCTGAAGGGAAAAGGTGTTCCGTCCCTTCGCAACAGCAATGTGCGCGGTGATCACTACGTAACACTCGTAGTCCAGACTCCGACGAAACTGAATGAGAAAGCAAAAGAAGCCCTCCGCGCCTTCGACGAAGCCTGCGGAAACCGCCCGGCAGCAGAAGAAAAAGCAGCCGACGGCGAAACTGCAGAGCAGCCGAAGAAGAAAAAAGGCTTTATGGATAAAGTGAAAGAGGCCTTTGAGGACATCGATAAATAAAGAACGGCGGCAAGCCGGAAAAGAAAGAAGAATCTGTGGAAAAAGCAGGTTCTTCTTTCTTTTCTATGAAAGAACCATGAAAATTTGGTGAATTTATACACAGAATGGTCGGATTTTGATATAATGTGGAAAACTTAAGGGGAGAGAAAAGAAAGGAAACGGGGAAAATGAGATTTCGACCATGTATTGATATTCATAACGGAAAAGTAAAACAGATTGTCGGGGGATCGCTGAAAGATCAGGAAAATCAGGCGAGCGAGAATTTTGTCTCGGAGCAGGATGCGTCGTACTATGCGCAGCTGTACGAAGAGCAGGGCATTACGGGCGGCCATGTGATTCTGCTGAACAAGGAAGGTACCGAGTTTTACGAGGAGACGAAGCGCCAGGCATTGCTGGCACTTTCGACGTACCCGGGCGGCCTGCAGGTGGGAGGCGGCATTGATGCGGAGAATGCGTGCGAGTTTCTGACAGCGGGGGCAAGCCATGTGATTGTGACTTCGTATGTGTTCCGCGACGGCCATGTGTTCTATGAAAATCTGGACAAGCTGGTGACGACGGTAGGAAAGCAGCGGTTGACACTGGATTTAAGCTGCCGGAAGCGGGACGGAAAATACTATATCGTGACGGACCGCTGGCAGAAGTTCACGGACGAAGAAGTGACAGAGGAACTGCTGCATCACCTGTCAGAATACTGTGATGAGTTCCTGATCCATGCCGTGGATGTCGAGGGAAAGGCTTCCGGCATTGAGACGGAGCTGGTGGAACTGCTTGCGAAGATGAAAGATTTTCCGGTGACGTACGCCGGCGGCGTGGGAAGTTTTGAAGACCTGGAGCTGCTCAAAAAACTGGGAAACAACCACGTCGATGTGACAATTGGCAGCGCACTGGATCTGTTCGGCGGCAAAATGAAGTTTGAAGACGTGCTGGCAGTATGCCGCCGGTAAGCGGAAACGGACGTTCACCCGCGCCATTCGCAAAACCGCGCTTTCAGCGCTCTCCGCTGCTGCGCAGCTCCTTTTTGCTCATAACCAGGCGCTCCCTTTGTATCTTATTCTCGACAGATTTTCATGCGAGCATGAAATCTGTCAAAAATAAGATACAAGTGAACTGTAACAGAAAAAACTCTAAAATATTCATGAATTTTCTAAATACTATTGCAAATAGAGACAACTATTGCTATAATTAGAGTTACTTACAGGGGAAGTGAAGAGCCTGTAAAATTTGAGAGCAAAGGGGTTGGGCATAATGAAAATTACCATCAGCGGAAAAAATATTGACGTGACAGAGGGATTAAAAGCCGCGGTCAACGAAAAACTTGGCAAACTGGAGAAATATTTTACGCCTGACACAAATGTCATTGTAACCTTAAGCGTAGAGAAAGAAAGACAGAAAATTGAGGTTACCATTCCGGTAAAAGGAAACATCATCCGTTCCGAGCAGGTAAGCAACGATATGTACGTATCCATCGATCTGGTAGAGGAAGTGATCGAACGCCAGCTTCGCAAATACAAAAACAAAATTGCCGACAAACAGCAGGAAGCAGGAAACTTCCAGAAAGAATATCTGGAGCATGACTATCTGGAGGACGAAGACATCCAGATCATCCGTACGAAAAAATTCGGCATGAAACCAATGTATCCGGAAGATGCCTGCGTACAGATGGAACTTCTTGGACACACCTTCTTCGTATTCCGCAATGCAGAGACCGACGAAGTAAACGTCGTTTACAAGAGAAAGAACAACACCTACGGTCTGATCGAGCCGGAGTGCTGAAAAGTAAATAAAGAATGAACAGTCACCCTGTTTCCAGCTTAGAAAAGCTGTGAAACAGGGTGACTTTTTCGCGGAAAGGGCCGGAAAGTCCGGGAAAAGCCGTAAAAACAGCGGAAAACCGGGGAACGGCACCAAATGTTTACGAAAAATTCATTGTTATCTTGTGCCAGAAGTGGTAGAATAGTACCATATGTTAATATGGCAATTAATAGAGAAAGCAGGAGCAAACATTCTATGAAATTCACAGAAAAACTTTTTGGTACGCACAGTGAGCGCGAGCTGAAACGAATCTATCCAATTGTAGACAAAATCGAAGCTCTCCGCCCGACCATGCAGGCGCTGACCGATGAAGAGCTGCGTGCCAAGACAAAGGAATATAAAGACCGCTACAACGGAGGAGAATCCCTGGATTCCATTCTCCCGGAAGCATTCGCAACCGTCCGCGAGGCAGCAAAACGTTCCCTCGGTATGGAGCACCACCGCGTACAGCTGATCGGTGGTATTATCCTCCATCAGGGCCGTATCGCCGAGATGAAAACCGGTGAAGGAAAAACCCTTGTTTCCACCCTTCCGGCTTACCTGAACGCACTGACCGGACGCGGCGTCCACATCGTTACCGTCAACGACTACCTGGCAAACCGAGATGCAGAGTGGATGGGAAAAGTCCACAGATTCCTCGGTCTGACCGTCGGCGTCGTTTTAAATGATATGAAAAACGATGAGCGCCGCCAGCAGTACGCATGCGATATCACCTACATCACCAACAATGAGCTTGGTTTCGATTACCTGCGTGACAACATGGTGATCTACAAAGAGCAGCTCGTACAGAGAGAGCTTGCTTACTGTATCATCGACGAGGTCGACTCCGTCCTGATCGACGAGGCAAGAACACCTCTGATTATTTCCGGACAGAGCAGCAAATCCACCAAGCTGTACGAGACCGCAGATATTCTGGCACACCAGATGCAGCGCGGCGAGGCAAGCGGCGAGATGACCAAGATGACCGCGATCATGGGCGAGGAGATCGAGGAGACCGGAGACTTCATCGTCAACGAGAAGGACAAATTCGTTACCCTGACCGATGACGGTGTGAAGAAAGTCGAGAACTTCTTCCATATCGAGAACCTCTCCGATCCGGAGAACCTGGAGATCCAGCACAACGTGATCCTGGCGCTGCGTGCCAATTATCTGATGCACCGCGACAAGGACTACGTAGTCAAAGACGACGAGGTTCTGATCGTCGATGAGTTCACCGGCCGTATCATGCCGGGGCGCCGTTATTCCGATGGTCTGCATCAGGCAATCGAGGCAAAAGAGCACGTAAAAGTAAGAAGAGAGAGCAAGACTCTGGCAACCATCACGTTCCAGAACTTCTTTAACAAATACGAGAAAAAAGCCGGCATGACCGGTACTGCCCTCACCGAGGAGCAGGAGTTCCGTGACATCTACGGCATGGACGTTATCGAGATCCCGACCAACCGCCCGGTCATCCGTGTGGATATGGACGATGCCGTATACATGACGAAAAAAGAGAAATTCCACGCAGTCGTAGAGGAAGTCAAAGAGGCACATGCCGTGAACCAGCCGGTTCTGGTTGGTACCATCACCATCGAGACTTCTGAGCTGATCAGCAAAATGCTGCGCCGCGAGGGAATCCCGCATCAGGTCTTAAATGCGAAGTTCCATGAGCTCGAGGCAGAAATCGTAGCCCATGCCGGCGAGGCAGGAGCCGTTACCATCGCGACCAACATGGCCGGCCGTGGTACCGATATCAAGCTGGATGATGTGGCAAAAGCTGCCGGCGGCTTAAAGATCATCGGCACCGAGCGTCATGAGTCCCGCCGTATCGACAATCAGCTCCGCGGTCGTTCCGGCCGTCAGGGAGACCCGGGTGAGTCCCGTTTCTACATTTCCCTGGAAGACGATCTGATGAGACTCTTCGGTTCCGAAAAACTGATGAGCATTTTCAAATCCCTCGGCGTACCGGAAAATGAGCAGATCGAGCACAAGATGCTTTCTTCCGCCATCGAAAAAGCGCAGAAGAAGATCGAGGGCAACAACTACGGAATCCGTAAAAACCTGCTCGACTATGACCAGGTCAATAACGAGCAGCGTGAGATCATCTACAAAGAGAGACGCCGCGTTCTGGACGGCGAGAGCATGAGAGACACCATCTTCAAGATGATTGCCGACACCATCGACAATACTGTGGATCTCTGCATCGGCGAGAACACCGAGCAGTCCGAGTGGGATCTGACCGAGTTAAATGAGATGCTGCTCTCCATCATGCCGGTGAAGGCAGTGACAAAAGAGCGCGTAGAGAAGATTTCCAAAAACGAGCTGAAACAGCAGTTAAAAGAGGAAGCTGTTAAACTCTACGAGGAGAAAGAAGCAGAATTCCCGGAGGAGGAGCAGATTCGTGAGCTTGAGCGTGTCGTTCTTCTGAAGGTTATCGACCAGAAGTGGATGGATCATATCGATGATATGGATCAGCTCCGCGAGGGTATCGGCCTGCAGGCATACGGCCAGAGAGACCCGAAGGTTGAGTACAAGATGGCAGCTTACGACATGTTTAACGAAATGCTCGAGTCCATCCAGCAGGATACCGTCCGTCTCCTGTTCCATGTACGTGTTGAGCAGAAAGTAGAACGTGAGCAGGTAGCCAAAGTGACCGGAACCAACAAAGACGAGTCCGGCCCGAGAAAACCGGTACAGCGCGCAGAGCGTAAGATCTATCCAAACGATCCATGCCCGTGCGGAAGCGGCAAGAAGTACAAACAGTGCTGCGGAAGAAAACCGGTTTGATAAAAGCAGAACAGCAGTGAGACGGATGAGCACGATCCGTTTGACAAAGCACGCAGCTTCCCTACCAGAAGCTGCGTGTCATACAAAATATAAAACAGAAAGCAGGTGAAGCTTGTGGTAGTTGAATTAGACCAGTTCAAAATGGAACTTGGCACATACGATAAACCATTAGTGGAAGTGAGGGATTCACTTTGACCTCGCTAACAAAGAGCAGAGGATCGAAGAATTAGAGCGTAAAATGGAGGAACCCAATTTCTGGGACAACCCCGAAGAAGCGCAGGAGCAGATGAAACAGCTGAGCAGCATGAAAGAGGACAGAGATACGTATCAGAAACTGGTATCCGCCAAAGAAGATATGGAAACTCTGATCGAGATGGGACAGGAGGAGGATGACGATTCCGTTGTTCCGGAAATCGCGGAAATGATGGAAGAGTTCAAGGCATCCTTCGATGCCATCCGCATCAAAACCCTGCTGTCCGGCGAATTTGACAAGGACAATGCGATCATCAAACTGAACGCAGGTGCAGGCGGAACCGAGGCGTGCGACTGGTGCGGCATGCTGTACCGTATGTACACCAGATGGGCAGAACGCAAAGGCTTTACGATCGAGGAACTCGACTTTCTGGACGGTGATGAGGCCGGTGTGAAGTCCGTGACATTCCAGGTCAACGGCGAAAACGCTTACGGTTATCTGAAATCCGAAAAAGGCGTTCACCGTCTCGTCCGTATTTCTCCGTTCAACGCGGCAGGAAAACGCCAGACATCGTTCGTATCGTGCGATGTTATGCCGGATATCGACAAAGAGATCGATGTTGAGGTTCGTGATGAGGATATTCGTATCGATACGTACCGTTCCAGCGGTGCCGGCGGACAGCACATCAACAAGACGTCATCGGCGATCCGAATCACGCATATGCCGACCGGCATCGTGGTTACGTGCCAGAATGAGCGTTCCCAGTTCCAGAACAAAGACAAGGCAATGCAGATGCTGAAAGCAAAATTGTATATGCTGAAACTCCAGGAGCAGGCAGATAAGCTGAGCGACATCCGCGGCGAAGTAACCGAGATCGGCTGGGGCAACCAGATCCGTTCTTACGTTATGCAGCCATACACCATGGTCAAAGACCACCGTACCAACGCAGAGACCGGAAACGTCGATGCAGTCATGGACGGCGGAATTGATCTGTTTATTAACGCATATCTGAAGTGGATTGCCCTCGGAACCGGAGCAAAAGAGGAAGAAGCATAATTCGGCTGTGGGCAGAGCACAGTGACAAGTAAAATAAGGAGCATTTTCACCAACAGAGGACGGAAATGCTCCTTTCTGTTTTGAAGCCAAAGGCAAACAGGAGGTAAAAGTATGGGTATTATCAGAGCAGCAGTCAATGCAGTACACGGCAGTCTCGCCGATCAGTGGCTGGAGACCGTGGAACCGTATGAGATGGGGGAACATACGGTATTTACAGAGGGAATTCTGGTAAGAAAAGGCCAGAATAAAAAGGGAAGCCAGACGATTTCAAACGGTTCTGTGATCCATGTCTATGACAATCAGTTTATGATGCTGGTGGACGGCGGAAAGATTATTGATTACACCGCAGAGCCGGGCTACTTTACCGTAGACCAGTCATCGTCTCCGTCGATGTTCAGCGGATCGCTTGACGCGGCAGTAAAAGATACGTTTGAGCGCCTGAAATTCGGCGGCCAGACCCCGCATGAGCAGAGAGTTTTCTATATTAATCTGCAGGAAATCAAGGGAATCAAATTCGGAACGAGAAATCCGGTCAACTATTTCGACCAGTTCTACAATGCCGAGCTGTTTCTTCGGGCACACGGTTCCTATTCCATTCGCATCGTCGATCCGCTCCGCTTCTACGCAGAGGCTGTGCCGAGAAACGCATCCCGCGTAGAGATCGAGGATATCAACGAGCAGTATATGAACGAATTTTTAGAGGGCCTGCAGTCCTCGATCAATCAGATGGCAGCCGACGGCATCCGCATTTCGTTCGCAGCATCCAAGAGCGCCGAGCTGTCCCGCTACATGGCAGATGCGATGGATGAGAGCTGGCGGGCAATGCGCGGCATGGAGATCCAGTCCGTGGCAATCGCAAGCCTTTCCTACGATGAAGCTTCCCAGAAACTGATCCAGATGCGCAACGAAGGTGCGATGATGTCTGATCCATCGATCCGTGAGGGCTATGTACAGGGAGCGATGGCACGCAGTATGGAGAAAGCAGCAGCCAACCCAAACGGAGCCATGAACGGCTTTATGGGTGTTCAGATGGGCATGAATGCCTTCGGTTCCTCGTTTGCATCGGCGTCCGCTTCGAATCAGCAGCAGATGCAGCAGCAGGCGGCAGCCAAGGCACAGCAGGAAGCTGCAAAAGGCGTATGGAAATGCTCCTGCGGAACGGAGAACACCGGCAATTTCTGCTCAAACTGCGGAAGTGCAAAGCCGATGGTGTGGATCTGCGGCAAGTGTGGAACCGAGAACAGCGGTAAATTCTGTTCGAACTGTGGCAGCCCGAAACCGGAAGCGGCAGGAAAATGGGTCTGCGCATGCGGAACGGAGAATACCGGCAAGTTCTGCTCGAACTGCGGAAAACCAAGACAGTAAAAGAAAACAGATAACCATCCAATACAACAGCGGCTCCGGGGAAGGAGGGATAGAATATGGAGGTTATTACATACAAATGCCCGAACTGCGGAGGCGATCTGACCTTCGATCCGGCAAGCGGAAAGTATAAATGCGAGTACTGCCTGTCCTCGTTTACACAGGAAGAAGCCGAAAAGGCGAACCCGAAAGCAGCGGAAGCGCTGAACGGGGAGGACGATGCTGCCGGTGCACAGGAAGCATCCGATGCACAGAAGGAAAGCAGTACGGAGGAAACAAAAGGGGAAACAGAGCAGGGCGAAGCAGTTGTCTACACCTGTCCGAACTGCGGCGCTGAGATTGTGACCGATGCGACGACGGCAGCGACATACTGTTTCTACTGCCACAATCCGGTGGTGCTTTCCGGCCGGCTCTCGGGAGAATATATGCCGGATTTCGTGCTGCCGTTTAAGATCAGCAAGGAGCAGGCAATCGAGAAATTTTTGTCATTTGCGCGGAAGAAACGCTTTATTCCGAAGGACTTTTTCGAGAAAAACCAGGTACAGAAGATGACGGGTGTCTATTTCCCATACTGGATTTACGGCGGAGACTTTGAGACGGATTACATAGCACACGGCCGGAAGGTGAGAGTCTGGCAGACCGGTGATGTGGAGTACAAAGAGACCAGCATCTACGATGTCCGCCGGGAGGGCGAGGTCCGCGTGGACGGTCTGTCGCGCAATGCACTGAACAAGGCCGACCGCGATCTGATCGAATGCGTGCAGCCCTATCGTCTGGAGGAGATGCAGCCGTTTTCTATGGGCTATCTTTCCGGATTTCAGGCGGAAAAACGTGATATCGAACAGGCGCAGATCGCACCGGAACTGAAAAAAGAACTGGAGACGATGGCGCGCGGCGCAATGCGGAACGAGGCGAACGAGTATCTCTCCCTCGAGCAGGAGAAAATGAAGCTTTCTCCAAAGCGGGAGGACTGGCGTTACGTACTGTTTCCGGTCTGGACACTGACGTATCCGGGAAAAGACGGAAAGGTTTATTACTACGCGATGAACGGCCAGACCGGCACGATCAACGGTGATTTTCCGTTTGAGCGGAAAAAAGCGCTGCTGACGTCGGTTGTGAGTGCACTTTTTGTACTGATCTTTATGCTGGTGGGAGGGTATTTCTCATGAGAAGAATGAAAAAAGCGAGACAATATCTGCTCGGCATTTTTGCAGCCCTTCTGCTGTGCGGGATTTTTTCTGTGAATACCGTAAAAGCGGACACCCAGTATGTCTACGACAACGCATCGCTTCTTTCGGATGAGGAGGAGCAGGATCTCGAGCGTTCCTGTGCGGAGTTCGAGAGCAATACGGACATTCATATGGTGATCCTGACCGAGTACAGCAGCGGCTCCGAGGACTGCCAGGCGATTGCGGATGATTTCTATGATAAAAAGTATCCGAAGGAGCCGAACGGCGTCTGCTTCCTCATTGACATGGGACAGCGCCAGATTGTGATTTCAACGTCGGGCATTATGCAGTATTATATGTCGGACGCGGAAATCGATGACATTCTGCAGGCAGCGCAGAGCTATGCAAAAGAGGGCGACTATGCGGGGACGTTTGCAAAAATGATTACGATAACGCAGGAGTGCTTCGACCGCGGTGTTTCCGAGGCGGACTACCTGATTACAGAAGACGGTTCGATCATTCATTACCGTAAAATCAACAGTACCGAGGCAATGACTGCTGTCCTTTTAGCTGCTGTGACAGGATTTTGTGTTTATTTTGGAATCTGGAAGAGTTACAGACGAAAGAAAAACCGCGGTGCAAAGGGCTATGCGGATCTGAAACGCGTAAAAATCAGAGACCGCAGGGATGCACTGATTGACCGCCATGTGTCGATGCACAAGATTCCGAGGGACGACGGAAACCACGGAGGAGGCGGTTCCGGCGGCGGAGGAGGCGGTGGCGGCGGAAGCCACGTTCACACATCCGCCAGCGGAAACAGCCACGGCGGCGGAAGTATCGGATTCTAAAAAGTCCTTGCGCATTGTGCCGGAATATGGTACGATCTTTCCTGTGAAAACAAATGTATTTCCTGGAAAGAACATAGAAACAGAGGATTGCCATGAGAGAAGAGAAAACAAAGTATTATGTAATCAAAGAAAAGGCGGTTCCGGAGGTCCTTTTGAAGGTCATCGAGGCCAAACGGTTGATGGATATGCAGGAGCTTACCGTGCAGCAGGCAACGGAAAAAGCGGGAATCAGCAGAAGCTCTTTCTATAAATACAAAGATGATATTCTTCCTTTTCATGACAATGCAAAAGGAAAAACGATTACGTTTATTCTGCAGATGGACGATGAGCCGGGACTGCTTTCCGATGTGCTGAAGATTATCGCCGAGTTTCACGGAAACATTCTGACCATTCATCAGACGATTCCGTTAAACGGCGTGGCGTCGCTGACAATCAGCGTGGATATCGCGGAAGACCGGGGAGACGCCTCGGAGATGATCAACGAGATTGAGTCCAGACAGGGAGTTCATTATTTTAAAATTTTAGGACAGGAGTCCTGAAAAAGAAAAAGCAAGAGAGGGACAAAAGAGATGATTCAGATTGCAGTATTAGGATATGGCACCGTTGGTTCCGGCGTGGTAGAAGTCATCAACACGAACCATGACAGCATCAACAAGAGAGCAGAGAACGAGATTAATATCAAATACGTTCTGGATTTAAGAGATTTCCCGGGAGATCCAGTGGAAAAAGTGCTGGTACATGATTACGAAGTGATCGCAAACGATCCGGAGGTTGATATTGTTGTCGAGGTTATGGGCGGCGTTGAGCCGGCTTACACCTTCACAAAACGTGCGCTGGAGGCTGGAAAGAGCGTCTGCACATCCAACAAAGAGCTGGTGGCAAGACACGGCACCGAGCTTCTCGCCATTGCAAAAGAGCACGGCGCAAACTATCTGTTTGAGGCAAGCTGCGGCGGCGGTATCCCGATCATCCGTCCGTTAAACTCCTCCCTGACTGCAGATGAGATCGATGAAGTAACGGGTATCTTAAACGGTACGACAAACTACATCTTAAGCAAAATGGCAAGCGACGGTTCCGATTTCGCGGATGTATTAAAAGAGGCACAGCGCCTCGGCTACGCAGAGCGCAACCCGGAAGCAGATGTAGAAGGGTACGATGCGTGCCGTAAAATTGCGATTCTTTCTTCTCTTGCTTATGGAAAAGAAGTCAATTACGAAGAGGTTTACACCGAGGGAATCACAAAGATCACCGCAGAGGATATCAAATATGCGACCTCGATGGGAACCGCAATCAAACTGCTCGCAACAAGCCGCAAGGTGGGTGATCAGTATTACGCTATGGTAAGCCCGGTGATGATTGACGCGAAAAACCCGCTGTACAGCGTAAACGGTGTCTTCAACGCCATCTTCATCCACGGAAATGTACTGGGTGATGCCATGTTCTACGGAAGCGGAGCAGGAAAACTCCCGACCGCAAGTGCTGTTGTTGCCGATGTTGTAGACTGCGCAAAGAACAAAGGCAGAAACATCATGATGAGCTGGAGCGAGGAGAAACTGAACCTGCTGCAGATCGATGATGTGAAGAGCCGCTTCTTCGTCCGCGTATCCGGCCACGCCGCAGAGCGCCAGAGTGAGATCGAGGAGCTGTTCGGAAAAGTAGAAATCGTAGCAGTTCCAAGTCTGTCCGAGGAGTTCGCATTCATCACAGGCGAAATCACAGAGCAGGAGTACAGAGAAAAAGCAGAGAAACTCGACGGAATCCAGAGCAGAATCCGCGCGAGAATTTAAGATCTCGAAATAGACATAACTAAAAAGACGTTTCACAGCCGTAAAGCAAGGGGTGTGAAACGTCTTTTTAGTTATCTTAAGATTTATTTTTAAAGATCTGTGCCGGATCCAAAGGAATCCGTATCATATCCCACCGGTTCCGATGCCGGATACAGGATATCTTTCCGTTCCTGATAGAACGCAGCCATCGTGATCTGCATATACGGCATCACCCATAAGAAGCCGATGGCGCAGGAGCAGGATGCGAGGATCTCAAGTCCTAAAAAGCTGAGGAGCAGCAGAATGTAGCGGAAGAAATTCTTTTTCATCAGCACAAAGCTCTGACGGATCGCCTGGATCGGGCCGATGCCGGGAGTGTCGTTCATCACGAAGGTGGAAAGGGAAAACGGAACCAGCACCAGCGTGGAAACGAGAGAGCCGATCAGCTTATAAACGTAAACATTCATGAGCGAAGAAAGCTCGGCGTCAATGGAAAGTGCAGTTCCAAGCGTCAGTTCCGCACTCGGGGAGGAAAGATACTGGAAGCCTGGAATGCTGGAAATCAGGGCGATCACGGAGCTGATGCCGTTGATGATAAGGAACATCAGCACGTACTGGTCCGGGTGGTGATAGAAAGCGTAGAGCATATCACCGACGGAAATCGGTTCCCCGCGCAGCGTCGAGAGGCAGATTTTTAAGTAGCCTGCCTGGAAGAGGCTGAGGAGCAGGGAAAACAGGAACAGCGTCAGATTCAGGAAAATGATATCGTACAGCGTTGTGCCTGAAAAAATCAGCGTCGGGATGAGGGAACAGGAGAAGGTGAGAAACAGGTTGATCGCGGTTGCGCCCACCAGCGTGCCGCATCGGCCTGCCATGGCCTCACGGGCCTGCTTTTTCAGTTCTGAAAATTTCTGTTTTTGTCCGTTCATGAAAAATCCTTTCTGGTACCTAAATAGTATTTCCGTCGGTGGTTGTTCCGTTATCCGGTGTCATCTGGTATTCCTGCATGTACTGATTGTAATACCGCTCGAGCAGGTTGGTGCTGCCGCCGCTGACCATGTTGAAAAGCAGGAAAGAAGCATACATGCAGATACCGACAATGATGCCGATGGTACAGCCCGCCAGACCGGCTTTTGCCGTGCCGCTCATGCGTCCTGCGCCGCGGCTTAAAAGGGCGAAGATCACGCCGAGCGAGCCGAAAAACAGGGAACCCATGTTGAGCATGAACAAAAAGGAGCAGATCGCCATGACCATCGAAGCGGCCGCAAGGGCCTGCGAACCCGTCCTGCGCGGCGGCTGTACGGGAGGCTGCTGCTGGTAATGCTGATACGGTCCGGGACGCTGGCCCTCAGGCACGCCGTACGGATGGGAGGACTGATAGGAATCTCCGGACTCATTGGTGTTTGGATCGTAATTTTCTGGTGTCATAAAATGTCCTTTCTTCTGCAAAAAAGCGCGGTTTCACACGCAGTCTGTCAAAAAAGCTATAGTAAAGATTTTATCATGTAAGGTTGACAAAAACAAGACCTATTGATAAGGTAATAGAGTGGCTGTTCCGCCAAGGGTCCCGCTTTTTATGCGGGAAAAACAGAGAAGGAACAGCGTGTTTTGGAAGAGACAACAGGAGGAATTTACCTATGGATATGAATCAGGTATTGGCAGCCGAGCTGAACGTCAAACCGTGGCAGGTAGAAGCTGCAGTGAAACTGATTGACGAGGGAAACACGATCCCTTTTATTTCACGATATCGAAAAGAAGCAACAGGTTCCTTAAACGATGAGATACTGCGAAATCTGTACGACCGTCTGATGTACCTGCGCAGTTTAAATGACCGCAAGGCCGTTGTCCTTGCGAGCATCGAGGAGCAGGGCAAGCTGACCGCAGAACTGAAAAAATCCATCGAAGAGGCCGCAACTCTCGTGGTCGTAGAGGATTTATACCGCCCGTACCGTCCGAAACGCCGGACGCGTGCGACGATCGCAAAAGAAAAAGGACTGGAGCCGCTGGCGAATATCATTCTTCTGCAGATGACAAAAGAGCCGCTCGAAAAAGAGGCAGAGGTTTTTGTTTCAGAAGAAAAGGAAGTCAAAACGGCAAAAGACGCCATTGCTGGTGCCTGCGACATCATCGCCGAGAGCATTTCCGATGAGGCCGATTACCGTATGGAGATCCGCCGCAGAACCGAGGCGAAGGGCCTGATCGTCTCGACAGCAAAGGATGAGAAAGCAGAGTCCGTTTACGAGAATTACTATGAGTTTTCCGAGCCGGTATCGAAAATTGCCGGACACCGTGTGCTGGCACTGAACCGCGGTGAGAAAGAAAAATTCCTGAACGTCAAAATTGAGGCGCCGACGGAAGAAATCCTGCGTTATCTCGAGAAAAAAATCATCACCAAAGAGAATCCGCAGACAAAGCCGGTTCTGCAGGCGACCATCGAGGATGCCTACAACCGTCTGATCGCTCCGGCCATCGAGCGTGAGGTCAGAAATCAGCTCACCGAAAAGGCAGAGGACGGTGCGATCAAGGTCTTTGGAAAGAACCTTGAGCAGCTTCTGATGCAGCCGCCGATCGCAGGCCAGGTTGTCCTTGGATGGGACCCGGCGTTCCGTACGGGATGCAAGCTGGCCGTTGTCGATGCGACCGGAAAAGTGCTCGACACCACCGTTGTTTACCCGACGGCGCCGACGAACGAGAAGAAGATTGCAGCAGCAAAAGCGACCGTAAAAGATCTGATCCACAAATACGGCGTCACCCTGATTTCTGTCGGAAACGGAACTGCAAGCCGTGAGTCCGAGCAGATCATCGTCGAGATCTTAAAAGAGATCCCGGAGAAGGTTGCGTATGTGATCACAAACGAGGCAGGAGCGTCCGTTTACTCCGCAAGCAAGCTGGCAACCGAGGAATTTCCAAACTTTGATGTCGGACAGCGAAGCGCCGCTTCCATCGCACGCCGTGTGCAGGATCCGCTGGCAGAGCTTGTCAAAATCGATCCGAAATCCATCGGTGTCGGCCAGTATCAGCACGATATGAACCAGAAGAAGCTCGGCGAGGCGCTCGGCGGTGTCGTTGAGGACTGCGTGAATAAAGTCGGTGTGGATCTGAACACGGCATCTGCGTCGCTGCTGGAATACATTTCCGGTGTCAGCAAGGTGATAGCAAAAAACATCGTGGCATACCGCGAGGAGAACGGCCGTTTCGAGAGCAGAAAAGAGCTCCTGAAAGTGGCAAAACTCGGACCGAAGGCGTTTGAGCAGTGCGCGGGCTTTATGCGCATTACCGGCGGCAAAAATCCGCTGGACGGCACAAGCGTTCATCCGGAGAGCTACGAGGCAGTCGAGAAGCTGTTCGCAAAGTTAAATATGAAGACAGAGCAGATCAGCGAGGGACCGACGGCGTTCTTCATCAAAGATTACAAGAAGATGGCAGAGGAGATCGGTGTCGGCGAGATTACGCTGCGCGATATCATCAAAGAGCTGCAGAAGCCTGGCCGTGACCCGCGTGACGAGATGCCGCGCCCGATCCTGCGCACCGACGTGCTCGATATGAAGGACCTGAAGGTCGGCATGATCTTAAAGGGAACCGTGCGCAACGTCATTGACTTCGGTGCATTCGTCGATATCGGCGTGCATCAGGACGGACTCGTCCACATTTCCCAGATGACGAAACGCTTCATCAAGCATCCGCTGGAGGCTGTGAGCGTCGGCGATATCGTGGAAGTGAAGGTCATCAGCCTTGATCTGGCGAAGAAGCGGATCGGGCTGTCGATGCTGCTGGATAAATAAAGTGTGATATGTGGGTTGCCCGAAAGAAAACAGGGGCAGCCCGCGGTGTATCAAAGGGGGATTACCATGAATGAGGAAGAAGTGCTGGTCGGACGGATTCAGGATCTGGCAGAGCAGTGTTATCACAGGGATGTTCCGTCACACACGGAGTTTCTGACGCTGGCGGAGCAGGATCTGTTCTACCGTACGGTAAATAAAATCCCGGGCGTGCGTTACGTGCTGTCCGGCGGATACGAGGCGGCAGAGCGGAAAGCGGCGCTGTTTCTGCCATCCTATGCAGAGGACGGTGATGCGTCGATGCTTCCGATCGCAGTCGTGCGCATCAGCCCGCTGAATGAAAAATTTGCGGATGCGCTGTCACACCGTGATTTCTTAGGATCACTGATGAATCTCGGCGTGGAGCGGTATAAGCTGGGAGACATTCTGATCGATGGAAACCAGGCGTATCTGATCTGTATGGCGGATATGGCGGACTACATCTGTGCGGAGCTGAAAAAAGTGCGCCATACGAGCGTGTACTGTGAAGTCGAGGCGGGACTGCCGGAGGAGCTGACGGAGCCGAAAACCGAGCGGAAAGAAGGCTCCGTCGCTTCCGTGCGGCTCGATGCGGTGCTGTCGCTGGCGTTCAGCAGTTCGCGGAGCAAAATGGTGCCGCTGATCGAGGGCGGCCAGGTGTTTATCAACGGAAAGCTGGTGACGTCGCCGAGCGCGTCATTAAAAGAGGACGATCTCGTGACCGTGCGCCATATGGGAAAATTCCGCTATGTTGGCGTGCAGAATCAGACGAAAAAGGGAAGGCTGTACGTGGCTGTTGAACGATTTGTCTCATAATAGATATTTTGAGGGATTTTACAGGAAAAGACCATTGACAGTGTTTGTAAAAAGACGGTATTATAGAGGGTATGTAGAAGGTCCGCAGTTATGAGAATTTTCATGAAATTTTTCATACAGAAGCGGACTGCGAAGATTACGTATCAGGAAGGCAGGAAGAAAAAATGGGAAAAATTATACTGACCGGCGACCGACCGACCGGCAAGCTGCATGTAGGACATTACGTTGGTTCACTGCGCCGCCGCGTGGAGCTGCAGAACTCCGGTGAATTCGATAAAATTTACATCATGATTGCAGACGCACAGGCGCTGACCGACAATGCGGACAACCCGGAGAAGGTGCGCCAGAACATTCTGGAGGTAGCGCTGGATTACCTTTCCTGCGGACTTGATCCGGAAAAGAGCACCATCTTTATCCAGTCTCAGATTCCGGAACTGTGCGAGCTTTCTTTCTATTATATGAATCTCGTTACGGTTTCCAGACTGCAGAGAAATCCAACCGTAAAATCGGAGATCCAGATGAGAAACTTTGAGGCGAGCATCCCGGTTGGATTCTTCACCTACCCGATCAGCCAGGCAGCCGATATCACTGCATTCAAGGCAACGACCGTTCCGGTTGGAGAGGATCAGATGCCGATGATCGAGCAGACACAGGAGATCGTCCACAAATTCAATACGGTTTATGGCGAGGCACTTGTGCAGCCGAAGATTATGTTGCCGGAGAATGATTCCTGCAGACGTCTGCCGGGTATCGATGGAAAAGCGAAGATGAGTAAATCGCTTGGAAACTGCATTTACCTGTCCGAGGAGCCGGATGAGATCAAGAAAAAAGTCATGAGCATGTACACCGACCCGGATCACATCAAGATCACCGACCCGGGCAAGATCGAGGGAAATACCGTATTTACTTATCTCGATGCATTCTGCCAGCCGGAGCACTTCGAGCGCTATCTGCCGGATTACGCAAATCTCGACGAGTTGAAAGCACATTACCAGAGAGGCGGCCTTGGCGATGTCAAAGTGAAGAAGTTCCTGAACAATGTACTGCAGGAGACCTTAGAGCCGATCCGCAATCGCAGAAAAGAACTGGAAAAAGACATTCCGGCGATCTATGAGATGCTGAAAAAAGGCAGCGAAGAGGCAGAAAAAGTTGCCGCTCAGACACTGGCGGATGTCAAAGCAGCCATGAAAATCAACTATTTTGATGATCTGGACCTGATCCGTTCCCAGGCAGAGCGTTACGGCAAATAATTACCAATAGAAGATAAATGGAAAAAGCGGACATTATGGTTCCGCTTTTTCTGTTGCAGGGCGGACGAAAGTTCGGAGTCCTGCGGTCAGAGAGGATAGCATATGGTCATACATGGATTTCAAAAGCTGACGCTGCTGGATTACCCGGGCAAGGTGGCGTGCACATTGTTTTCGGGCGGATGTAATTTCCGCTGCCCGTTCTGCCAGAACGGAAATCTCGTGCAGCATCCCGAATGGGAGCCGGTGATTCCGGAGGAGGAGATTTTTGCAGTGCTCGAAAAGCGGTGCGGCGTGCTGGACGGCGTCTGCGTGACGGGCGGTGAGCCGACGCTGGATCCGGATCTGGAGCGGTTCGTGACGAAAATTAAGGAACTGGGATATCTTGTGAAGCTCGATACGAATGGATACCGGCCGGAGATTTTGAAAAAGCTGGTGGAAGAGAAGAAAATCGATTACGTCGCCATGGACATCAAAAATGCGCCGTCCCGGTACGGCGAGACGGCGGGCGTGAAAAAGATCGATGTGATGCGGATCAATGAGTCGGTCGAGTTTTTAAAGAGCGGCGTGGTGGACTATGAGTTCCGGACAACGCTCTGCAAAGAGCTGCATGGAAGGGAAGAGATCGAAGCGATCGGAAAGTGGCTTTCCGGGGCAAAACGGTACTTCCTGCAGAATTACCGGGAATCGGATTATGTGATTGATCCGAGGTTCTCGGGGTATGCGCGGGAGCAGCTCGAGCGGTTCTGCGAGATCCTGCGCGGAAAGATTGAGACGGTGGAGATCCGCGGCGTGGATTAAAAAACGCTTTAAAGCGTGCGGTACCAGTAGCCGAAGCGGGCATCGGGCGCGAGCTCGGATGGGCGCATCGCCTGCTTAAAGTGGAAAAAGCCGAAGAGGCTTGCCATGAACTGCTCATTCGGCGTGTAGACGCCGGGGACGCCGAAATACCAGAGTTCCTGCTGGTCGCGGTTCCGGGCGAGGAGCAGATGGCGATAGGACGAGGAGCCATGGAGGACGAAGCGGTTCGCATCCACCGAAAGACCGGCGGCGCGGAGCTGTGGAAGATCGTCGAGTGATAGGCGCAGGCAGTCGGTCAGATCATCATCTGGGAACGGATGGAACTCCGGGAACTGGTCCTGAAGCTGGAGATAGAGAGCAGCCCGGGACGGCGGCACGGCTGCTGCGGCGGGAAAATCGGCGGAAGTCATATGTAGCGGCTGGGCGGTAGAATCCGGGATGGGCTGCGGCGGTTCCGGGTTGGCAGAGGGATAGCTTTCTGCGGTTTTCACAGATTCCGCGGATGCGGGATAGAGTGTGTTGGCGGATGATTGCGTGATCCTGTCTGCAGGAACGGTGTTTACCGTGTCAGTTGATGTGGATTCTGTGGAGACGGTGGATTCCGGGTTGGAATTTTGTGGATAAAGTTCGGAATTGCTGCTGAATTCTGTGGAAAGTTCATCGAACTGTGCTTTTGAAGCGTCTGATGATGGCAGGGACTGCGCAGGTACGGCGGGATCCAGAGGTTCGGGTGTTTCGGCAGTTTTCTCTTCGGTCGGTCTGGTACCATTGTCTGCGGATGTTTTGGGCTCCTGCGGGAGCGTGGGCGAGAAAAACTCCGGCTGAATCGGAAGATCGTCCCACTGGGTGGCGATGACGCCGGTCTGGCGGCAGAGCAGGATCAGACCGCCAAGCTCGTCGAGCGTGACATCCGTCTGCCCAATGGCATCGGAGTGCGTGAAGAGTTTTCCACTCGTAGAAGAGCGCCCCGCAAGGAGATTTCCGAGCGGAATGCCGTACATCCGCCCTGACCGGCGGATAAATCCGTAGACCGTGACCGAGGTCTCCGGCGGAAGCGACGGCGATTTGATCTGGAAGTCCATGCGGCAGAAGCCGTTCTGCGACTCCACGCGGACAAAGCCGCAGCATCCGCCCTTGCGGTTGTTCGGGTATTCGTATAGATAGGCAATGAAACGCCGGTAATCAGACATAAAAACCTCCTGCATAGAAGTAAAAAGAGTAGAAAAAGATACTGCGCTACAGTTCACGATATGCGGGAAGGACAGAAAATATACGCAGAGAAGAAAGGAAGTGCACAATGGAAGAAGAAACAAAGCTGGAAACGCCGGAGGAAAAAGCGCACCGGAAAGAACGGGAACGCTTCATGCGCCAGGCGATTACGCAGGCGAAGAAAGCGGAAAAGCTGATGGAAGTGCCGATCGGCTGTGTGATTGTGTACGAGGGAAAGGTGATTGCGCGGGGATATAACCGCAGAAATACGGATAAAAACACGCTGTCCCACGCGGAACTGAATGCGATCCGGAAAGCCAGCAAAAAGCTCGGCGACTGGCGGCTGGAGGGCTGTACGTTGTATGTCACCCTGGAACCATGCCAGATGTGCGCCGGTGCGATCGTACAGGCAAGAGTCAGCGAAGTCGTCATCGGCAGCATGAACCCGAAGGCGGGCTGCGCGGGATCGATCTTAAATATGCTGGAAATGCACGAGTTTAACCATCAGGTGAAGGTCGAGCGCGGCGTGCTGAAAGAAGAGTGCTCGGAGATGCTGAGTGCGTTTTTCCGGAGACTGCGGGTGGTGAAAAAGAAGAAAAAAGAAGAGAGGAAGAGGGCGGAAGAAGGGAAAGAATAAAAGAAGAGGCAGCATCGGGATGGGATGCTGCCTGAGGAAGATTATTTGTTTGAGTAAGTTGCACTTTCGAATATTTCCGTAAAAAATACAATCCCCGTATTTCCATCGGAAACCATCGAAAAAATCATTGACGAATCCCGAAAAAAGCACTATAATATATGATGTATTTGACAAAATACGGAGAAGTACCCAAGAGGCTGAAGGGTCTGGCTTCGAACACCAGTAGGTCGGAAACGGCGCAAGGGTTCAAATCCCTTCTTCTCCGCTATGCAAAAAAGAGACAGCAAAAAGATTGAAAAATCGAAAAAGCTGTCTCTTTTTCTGTGAGAAATTATGAAATAGATGCAAAACAAAAGAAACAAAGACAGAAAAAGCATCGCCAGTTCACGAAAAGGGACCGATGCACAACAAAGCAAAATAAAAAGGAGAGACAATACATGGCGCAGTTACCACAGGAATTTCTGACCCGCATGCAGGACATGCTGGGCGATGAATTTGATGCATTTTTAACTTCCTACGACGCACCCCGCACAGCCGGGCTGCGTGTGAATACAAAAAAATGCCGGACCGAAGATTTCCCGCCGCTTGTTCCGGGAACGTGGAAGAAAATTCCGTGGATTCCAAACGGCTATTTCGTGCCGGACGGCATGCGCATGGGCCAGTCTCCGCTGTATGCGGCAGGCGTCTTCTATCTGCAGGAGCCAAGCGCCATGACCCCGGCGTCCCGCCTCCCGATCGAACCGGGTGAGCGTGTGCTCGATCTCTGCGCCGCACCGGGCGGCAAGGCAACCGAGCTGAATGCGCGCCTGAAAGGAACCGGCCTTCTCGTCGCCAATGACATCAGCAACGCCCGCGCCAAAGCACTGCTGCGCAATCTGGAGCTGTTCGGAAGTGAAAACGTGCTTGTCACCAATGAGACACCGGCAGGCCTTGCAGACGTCTTCCCGGGCTTCTTCGATAAAATCCTCGTGGATGCACCGTGCTCCGGCGAGGGCATGTTCCGGAAAGACGAGGCAGTCATCGGCACCTGGACCCCGGAGAGGCCGGATTTCTTTGCGGATCTGCAGCGCGAGATCACCTCGGATGCTGTCAAAATGCTGCGTCCGGGCGGCCTCATGATGTATTCGACGTGTACCTTCGCCCCGCAGGAGGACGAGGGAACCGTTTCTTTCCTTCTGGAAAACTTCCCGGAAATGGAACTGATCGAGATGGAAGGCTACGAAGGTTTTTCAAAAGGCAATCCAGTCTGGGGAAACGGCGATCCGGAGATCGAAAAGACCGTGCGCATCTGGCCGCATAAAATGAACGGCGAGGGCCATTACCTTGCCCTGTTCCGCAAAAAAGGCGAAGCCATTCCTTATGAGACAGAAGAAAAACCGATCGAAAAGAAAAACAAAAAACAGAAAAACCGGAAAAAAGACCGCGGAACGGAAGCACCGGGTCCGTCGAAAGCAGAAAAACAGATCCTTTCCGATTTCCTGTCCCGGATGACAGCACCGATCCCGGTGGAGGAACTGGAAGTCCGCGCCGGAAAAGTATACCATTCCCCGTCCCTGCCGGATGGCGTGCGGAATCTTCATTTCCTGCGGAACGGTCTGTATCTCGGTGAACTGAAAAAAGACCGTTTCGAGCCGTCACAGCCGTTTGCCGTGACACTCTCCGCGGACAAGTTCAAAGATTACATGAATTTAAAGGCAGATGACGAGCGTACCGAAAAATATCTCCACGGTGAGACAATTTCCGTAGAGCCGGGAGAGACCGCATCGCCGTCGGGCTGGAAGCTGGTCTGCGTCGATGGATTCGGCCTTGGATGGGGCAAACTGGTCAATGGAACCTTGAAAAATAAGTACCCTGTTGGATGGAGAAAGTAGAAAAATCATGCCAGTTTTTGCAGGAAAAACGTCGAAATATTACAAAGTTATTAACAGAAATTAAAAAAGACTTTCATTTCAGACATACTTGTGTTATAATGGCAAAGTACGGCGGGAAAAAAGGCCCATTTTCCGCAGTAACTTGGAGTGACAATCAGCAACAGAACGTAATAAGTATGAGGTGTACGACATGAAAAAAAAGAAATTATTCAGCCTGGTTTTGGCCACAGTGCTTACGGCAGCAACCGTTCTGCCATGCTATGGTGCCAGTACAAAGGAGAAAATTTCAAATGCTCAGGCAGAACAGGCTGCCGCACAGTCTCAGCTTGACAGCATACAGAGCAGGATTGACGAACTCAATTCCAAAAAGGGACAATCAGAAGAATATCTTTCCGAACTGAACCAGCAGCTGGACGATCTGCAGAACCGTCTGCAGGAGCTTCAGGATCAGTATGATGCGAAGCAGAACGAACTGGTACAGATTCAGGCAGATCTGGAAGATGCAAAAGCAAAAGAAGAAGAGCAGTACGAGGCGATGAAGCTCCGTATCCAGTATATGTATGAAAATTCCTCCGGAAACGGATACATGGCAATGCTCTTTTCTTCCAAAAGCATTTCAGAGCTGATCAGCCGGGCAGAATACATACAGAAAATTTCCGATTTCGACCGCGATCTTATGCAGGAGTATGAGGACACGGTAGACCAGGTAAAAGAAAAAGAAACACAGGTGCAGGAAGAGCAGGCAGCGATCGTAGAACTGCAGCAGCAGAGCAGCGATCAGCAGGAAGCCATTCAGGAGCTGTACGCAGCAGCTTATCAGGAACTCCGTACCTACTCCGCAGAGCTGGACGATGCAAAATCCAGCGAGAGTGCACTGGTAGATGAAATCAACAGCAAAGCAGATGCAATCAATGACCTGATCCGTCAGGCGAAAGAAGAGGAGATTGCAGCGCAGAAGAAAGCAGAAGAGGAAGCAGCCGCAGCAGCCGCCGCACAGCAGGCTGCCGCAGAAGCTGAGGCTGAGGCCGCCAGAAAACAGGCAGCCGAGGCCGCAAGAGTCGCAGCCGCAGAAGCAGCAAATGCCGCAGCGAAAGCAGATACCGATACAAGCAGCAGCTCCGGAAGCAGTTCTTCGGACAGCAGCGCATCCTCCACGACAACGGGGAGTCCATCCGCGTCAGATACTTCCAGCAGCTCCTCCAGCGGAACATACCTTGGAAGATTTAAACTGACAGGCTATTGCTCCTGTTCCATCTGTACCGGACAGTGGTCCGGCGGATCCACCGCGAGCGGAACCACACCGACCGCAGGAAGAACGATCGCCATGGGCGGTGTACCATTCGGAACGAAACTGATGATCAACGGCCAGGTTTACACGGTAGAAGACCGCGGAACCGCTTACGGCCACGTAGACATCTTCTGCAGCAGCCATTCCGAGGCGCTGAGCTTCGGCGTGCAGTATGCAGATGTATATCAGCTGAGCTGAGAAACAAAGATAAGAGATATGCCGGAACAGAACTTCCGGCATATCTCTTTTTTTGACTTTCTCAGAAACTGTCATTCTAAAATAACACCAAAAAGGCCGCAAACCTGTGTAAAATGTACCTTTTGAAGCAATAATAAAAAAAATTAAAAAAAATTCAAAAAAGGTGTTGACATTCCTATAGACATCATATATAATAGCTATTGTTGACGGACGAGAGTTCAGAAAACAAATAAAATCGAAGCGTGGCTCAGTTTGGTAGAGCGCTGCGTTCGGGACGCAGAGGTCGTGGGTTCGAATCCCGTCGCTTCGACTGGAATGAAAATGCCGAAAGCCTTGACAATCAAGAGCTTCGGCATTTTTTCGTATGTCAGAAAGAGAACAGGAAACAGTACACGAGGAGGAAATTTTTGTGAAAGCATTATTTTTTGATATTGATGGAACGTTACTGAGTGAGATTACAAAAGAAATTCCGCAGAGCGCGCTCGATGCATTGAAAAAGACAGCGGAAAAAGGAAATCTTACGTTTATTAATACCGGCCGCACCTGGTCGGAGCTGCCCGAGGAGCTGAAAAAGCTTCCGTTTTCCGGATTTCTGTGCGGCTGCGGGACCTATCTGCGCCGGGACGGCGAAATCCTGATGCATCAGACGATTCCGAAAAAGCGCTGTGAGGAAATCCCGGTTATTTTAAAGGAGTGCAGGATCGGCATGATTCTGGAGGGAACGGATAATGTTTATTTTTCGTCGGAGGTATCCCGTTTTCGGGAGGTCGAGCAGACCCGTGCCTATTTCGCAGCTGTCGGAATCGGACTCGCGGAGACAGCGGAGACAAAAGGAATCATTTACGATAAATTTTGTATCGTAACCGATGCACAGTCTGATATAGAACGTATGTACCGTGAATTTGAGCAGGAGTTTGATATCATGGATCGCCGCGGCGGTGTATACGAAATCGTTCCGCACGGCTGCAGCAAAGGAACAGCTGTGGACTATGCGCTGAAACAGTTTCAGCTGGAGAAAGAAGATGCATACGTATTTGGCGACAGCAGCAACGACCTTACCATGTTCCGGTGCGGCGCACACACCATTGCGCTTGGAAAACATGATGAGATTCTGGATCCGTACACAGAGTACGTAACCGATACCGTCGAGCGGGACGGCGTGGCAAAGGCGATGGAGCATTACGGATTGATCTGACAGAAAAAAAGAAAAAAAGAAAGCGAAGGGGCGCATTTGAAAAGAAATTTTCAGGTGCGCCCCTTTGGTTGCAATTTTTTGAAAAAGGAAACAAGAAAAGCAGCGTCTGAAAAGGTATGTGCATTGCAAAGTAAAAAATTTCATGGTAATATAAAAATGAGTTTTTATGTATATTTGTAATGATACCAGGAGGTGAGCGTTCAGAAGTTCCATGGAAACAGAAAAAAATCAGATAAATAAAAAAAGCCTCAGATACCGTTTTACAGCAGGAACGATCGGAGTAAGTGTCTGGCAGCAGGAATGAATGCTCACTTGGCAAAGCCTATAAAAATTGAAAACATAAAGAGAATTTTGTGTGAATATTGTGTGTAGTGGTTGCAACTTCTCAAATCCGTATACCTGTTTTTCACGTTTTGTAGGATATTATAACGTAAATGTAAAACTGGCAGGGACAGGTTCTCTGTATACAGATAAAAGCAGGATAATGAAGTATAAAACAGAGAGAGGATTTTTATAAAATGGAAAAGTATGAAGACAAAATATATTCTTTAGGTGAGGCTGTAACGGGACAGACACAGGCTATGTCACAGGCCGTACAGAAAACACTGGAAAATAATGGCGGGGTAGGTATAATGACAGGATCTTATGACCAAAACCTGTCTATTTTGTCTGTGAATAATCTGCTGTTGCATAGTACAGGATATACATTCGATACTTTCATGGAACAGACAAAAGGCTCATTGAGAAACTTCTTTTATGACGAGGAAGATAGACTGGAGCGAGACCGTTTTTTGCAGCTTCACGGAACAGGGGAAGCACAGATCCTTACAGCAGACGGTACAGTGAAAAATGTACGGCTTTGTAAAGAGGATGCGACAGATGAGGCGGGCAGACAGATCTGGGTTATGTCCGTACAGGTCAACTGGGATCATGTAAATTTGACACTGCTCAATGAGGCTATCTGTTCCGGCTTCTGGTATTTTGACTGTGACGAAAACAGTGAGATTGTGAATGCAAACTGGAGTCATGAATTCCGAAAAATGCTTGGCTATCATGACACTCTGGACTTTCCGAATAAACTGGAATCCTGGTCAGATCTTCTGCATCCACAGGATAAAGAAAGAGTAATGGTGCAGCTTCAGGCGGCAATTAAGGATAAGACGAACCAGATAAAATACCAGGTAGAGTATCGTATGAGAATGAAGGATAATCAATACCAGTGGTTTCGGGCATCGGCAGAAGTAATACGCCGTCTGGATGGTTCTGCCAGCAGGATTGCCGGGATTTTTATTAATATTGATGCGGAAAAAAAAGAGGCCATGCAGGCACAAAAATCTGCTGCTTTCCACCGGGCTTTTACGAAAGCAGACCTGTGTGAGTATTATGTAAATCTGGAAGCGAATACTTTTGATACCTTTAAGGTTGAACCGTCCCTGATGACAGTCTTTGAACAGAGTCATACATGGGATGAACTGATCCGTCATTTTGTGGATTCCTATGTTGTGGAGACAGATAAGAAGGCGGTATCCTCTTTTTACGACCGTGGTTATATTGCAGAAAGGCTGAAGGGTCTGGAAACCGAATTGGCTTTAGAGTGCCGTATCACTCTGAATGGAGAAGAACGATGGGTCCGCAATGTGGTCATACGTGGCGAAATAGAGGATTCAGAATATGCCATGATCTTTCTGCGTGATATCACAGAGACAAAGGTAGAGAGCGCACGGCATTTGCAGATGGCAGCGGATAATGCTTCCATGGAGCAGATAATTCAGAGTATTGTGCGTCTGGTTGACCGCTTTGTTGTCTGTGATCTGGAAAATGACAGATATGAATTCTATAACCTGAATGGACAGATGCTATATAAACCTTTGGGATTCTATCATGATTTTCAGATGCAGGTTCTTGAAAAGTATAAGACACTGGAACCATTGGAAACTATGGACATCCTGATCGCACCGGAAAATATCCGGAAGAATCTGAAAAGTGAAAATGATATTTATAAGTTTGAGTACTGCAGCCTGGATGAAAAGACTTATAAGATCGCTTCTTATATTCCTTTGGAATGGAAGAATGGAAAGCTGGAAAAGGTATTGCTGGCATCCATGGATGTGACACAGGAGAAGAAAGCAGAGATTGAATCCCGTCAGGCACTGAAAGAGGCTTACCGGTCTGCAGAAAATGCAAACCGTGCGAAAACAGAATTCCTTTCCAATATGTCCCACGATATCCGGACACCGATGAATGCCATTGTCGGCCTGACAGCAATTGCAGGAGCAAATATTGAGAGCCAGGACAGAGTCATTGAATGTCTCAGTAAAATTACAAAATCAAGCCGTCATCTGCTGGGGCTGATTAATGAAGTGCTGGATATGGCACGTATTGAAAGTGGAAAAATGACGCTGGCACAGGAGGATTTCAATCTGCCAGATCTGGTGGATAATCTTATAACACTCACAAAACCGGTGATTGATGAACATAAACACAATTTAGATATACACATTAATCACATTGAACATGAGAGTGTCTGTGGTGACAGCCTGAGAATCCAGCAGGTATTTGTGAATCTGATGAGTAATGCGGTCAAGTATACACCGGATGGCGGGAATATTACTTTTTCTATAGAGGAAAAGCCAAATGGATTTTCGGAACTTGGATGCTATGAATTTACGATTGAGGATAATGGGATCGGTATGTCACCGGAATTCCAGAAAATCATGTTTGATCCTTTCAGCCGCGCAGATGACCATCGGACAACCAGAGTCCAGGGAACAGGTCTGGGAATGGCAATCAGCAGAAATATTGTGAACCTGATGAATGGTAATATTAAAGTGGAAAGCACCTTACATAAGGGAACTAAAATTACAGTAACAATTTATCTGGAACTTCAGGAAAAAGAAAAAGAACAGGACAGAAATCTGATGAATCTACCTGTTCTGGTTGTGGATGATGATAAGACATGCTGTGAAAGTACAGTTGCCACATTGAAGGAGATTGGGATTACAGGCGAATGGGTTCTCTCCGGCAGAGAAGCCGTTGAGCGCTGTTATGCACATCATGAGCTAAAAAATGATTACTTTGCTGTTATTTTAGATTGGAAAATGCCGGATATGGACGGAATTGAAACAGCCAGACAGATCCGGAAACGGATAGGGAAAGAGATTACCATTATTGTACTGACATCTTATGAATTCAGCGAGATCGAAGAAGAAGCAAAGACTGCAGGCGTAGATGCTTTTATTGCAAAACCGCTGTTCCGTTCCCGTTTGACGGCTACATTGCGGCAGTTTACTTCTGGCAGAAAAGAAAAAACAGCAAGAAATTATCTGGATGAGCTGTCTGAAGCAGATTACACAGGAAAAAGAATTCTGCTGGTCGAGGATAATGAGTTAAACAGAGAAATTGCTGTTGAAATTCTGCAGATGACAGGGGCGGAAGTGGAAACGGCAGAAAATGGAAAAATTGCAGTTGAAAAAGTAGAAGCTTCTCCGAAAGGCTTGTATGACCTTATTTTTATGGATATCCAAATGCCCGTCATGAATGGTTATGAGGCAACCGCAGCAATCAGGAGCCTTCCGGGTGAACAGGGAAAACTACCGATTGTTGCCATGACAGCAAATGCTTTTGCAGAAGATGTACAGCTGGCAAAAAATACAGGCATGAATGGACATATCGCGAAACCGCTGGATATGAATAAGCTGAATGATGTTCTGGAAAACTGGCTGTAATTGTTTCCCAATTATTGAATTAATGATTTTATCAGGAAAGAATGAGGAAAATACGAGGATGAAAAAGGCAAAACAATGTCTGACAGCATTACTGCCAGGTGTGCTTTTAGCAATTACTGTTTTGTCTGGCTGTGGACAATCTCAAAAAGCAGTATCTAAAAATGACGATCACCTTACCGTGTATCTGTGGGAAAATCGTTTAATGAAAAATATTGTACCCTATATCCATGAGCAGTTTCCAGATCAGGATATTGAGTTTATTACCGGTAACAATGATACCGATTTATATAGCTATTTTGAGGAACATGGTGAACTGCCGGATATCATAACCGTACGTCGATTTTCTGGAAAAGATGCACAGGATCTGGAGCCATATCTAATGGATTTTGCTTCTTATGACGTGGTTTCCAGGTATTACTCCTATGCATTGCAATATTATAAAAATTCAAAAAATGAGATTCAGTGGCTTCCTATCTGCGGTATACCGCAGACGATTATTGCCAACAAGACATTGTTTGAACAGTATGGAATCAAGATACCGAAAAACTATAAGGAATATGCACAGGCATGTCAGCAATTTTATGATAATGGTATAAAACCGTATTCCCTGGATCTTGCAGAAGACTGGTCTGCTCATGAGGTGATTCAGACAGGTGCAATTGGGGAATTCATGAGTCTGGATGGAATCGAATGGAGAAGCTCAGCTGAAAGTGCATCAGGGGATATCGCGTTTGATGATGCGTTATGGAAACGTATTTTTTCAGAAACCAATACATTTTTGAAGGACTCACATTTTACAAGTGATGATATCAGCGTCGATATTAATACTGCAACGCAGATGTTCCTTGAGGGAAAAGCAGCAATGTTTCATGGTTATCCGGCACTTATGCAGGAATTTCAGGAACAGATGGATGCAGAATTAACTCGTATACCGTTTTTTTCACAGATTTCGGATGAAGCTTTTATAAATATGACCCCTTCTCTGAATATTGCATTTAACAAAGAACTGGAAAAAGATCAGGAAAAACTGGACCTGGCATTCGATGTCCTGGAGTGTATGATTTCAAAAGAAGGACAAACATTGATCGCAGATGGAAAGGGTGTAATTTCATTAAATGTAGATGTTCCAAACATGATGGAAGATGTACCTGGACTGGAAGATGAAATTAATAATAATTCTGTTTATATCCGATATTCTGCTCAAAAATCATTTGATGCCAGTCTTGAGGCTGTTCACGGATTATTGTCAGGGGAAATGGATGAAACACAGCTGATGAAAGAATCTGGCATTGCCAGAACTTTCAATCAGCTCTTTTTTAGCATCAGTTCCCTCTTGACATTTTTTCATTTCCTGCTATACTTATCAAAAGTAATTACTAAAGATAACTAATTTTTAAACAGAAAGGAACCTTTTCCATGACACAGGAAAAATTAAAGCAGTTCCTGGATGCGTGTTTTGATGCAAAGCGTCTGATCGAGAAGCTCCCGGACCTGCCGGACGGTATGAAGCCGCGGCAGGTGCATGTGCTGGATGCGGTGAATGAGATTCAGAAAAAGCAGGGCTTCTGCCGCGTCAGCGACATCAGCAGCTATATGAACACAACGCTGCCGAGCATCACCAAGCTGGTGCAGGAACTGGAGGAGAGAAATCTTCTCGTGAAACAGGCGGATGAAAAAGATAAGCGCGTGATCAACCTGACACTGACCGAAGAGGGAAAAGAGTTTGTGGAACTCCGCGTGACGCACTTTCACGGGGAATGGGCATCCCGCCTGCCAGATCTGGACGACGCGGTGGTGGACGAATTTGTGCATGCAATCACACGGATGCAGGAAACGATGCCGGGAATAAAAGGAGTGAAAAACAATGGCAAAAGAAAATAAGAAAGAAGTATCGTTTGTAGAGGGACCGATTTTCCAGTCCCTGATCCGTTTTGCGCTGCCGGTGCTCGGCGCGCTGATTCTGCAGGCGGCTTACGGTGCGGTCGACCTTCTCGTGGTCGGCTGGTTCGGCGATGCGTCGAGTATTTCCGCTGTCGGAACCGGAAGCAGCTTCATGCAGATGGTAACATTTATCATCACCAGCCTTGCGATGGGTTCGACCGTTATGATCGGCCAGCACATCGGCGAGGGCAAGCCGGATAAGGCCGGCAAAACCGTGGGAACCTCGATTGTTCTGTTCGCCATCATCGGTGTCGTCATGACGGTGATTCTGGAGCTGTTCGCAGGCCCGATCGCCAATATTTTACAGGTCCCGGCGGAGTCTTTTGACAAAACCGTCCTCTACCTGCGGATCTGTTCCGGCGGTATTCTGATCATCATCGCGTACAACGTCATCAGCAGCGTGCTTCGCGGAATCGGTAATGCAAATCTGCCGCTTTTATTCGTCGGCATCGCCTGCGCAGCCAATATTGCCGGAGATCTGTTCTTCGTCGGTGTGCTGAAACTGGACGTTGCGGGAGCAGCGCTTGCGACGGTTCTGGCGCAGCTGATTTCTGTCATCGCCTCCATGGGTGTGTTGAAAAAAGGCAATCTGCCGATTGAATTCAAAAAAGAAGACTGCCGCATCGACCATGACGAGCTGAAGAAAGTCCTGAACGTCGGTGTGCCGATCGCGCTGCAGGAGACGACCGTACAGATTTCCTTCCTTGTGATCAACTCGATCATCAACGGCATGGGCCTTATGCCGTCCGCCGGATACGGTGTGGCGCAGAAGCTGACCTCATTCATCATGCTGATCCCGTCCTCTGTGATGCAGTCTGTGTCAGCATTCGTGGCACAGAACACCGGAGCCGGAAAGAAAGACCGCGCGTGGAAGGGCTTCCTCACCGCAATCGCAACGGGCTGCTCTCTTGGAGTTGTGATTTTCTGCATCGGTTTCTTCGGTGGAAGTGTCATCTCCAGAATCTTCACGAGCGATCCGGCCGTTATCGAGCAGAGCGCCGCTTACCTGCGCGGTTTCGCACCGGAATGTATTCTGACCTGTGTGCTGTTCAGCAGCATCGGATACTTCAACGGCCGCGGCATCAGCATCCCGGTTATGATCCAGGGAATCACCTCCGCCTGCCTGATCCGTATTCCGCTGGCGCTGTTCTTCTCACACCTGCCGAATACGAACCTGACCTTCGTCGGCATGTCCACCCCGATCACAACCGTATACGGCATCTGCTTTTTCATGATCTGTTTTACACGGTTAAAGAAAAAAGGGCAGATGTAATTGAATCAAACATAACAGAACTGCCTAGGAAACGGCACGGAGCGATCCGCCGTTTCCCAGGCAGTTTTTGGTATTGTTTGTCTGGAACTTTTTTGATACAATACAGACAGAAAGAGCGGAACCCTGTTCAGAAGGGACAGAACAGACGGAAAGGGGAAGAGGAGTGGATAACAGAGAAATCATCAATGAGACACTGGTCCATCTGTTTCACGAGATACAAAAACTGGAAGAAGAGGCGATCATCACCGAGGATTTCAAGGATCTGACGAACAACGATATGCACATCATAGAAGCCGTCGGCCTGGAGGGCGGCAATATGTCATCGATCGCGGCAAAGCTCGACATCACGGTCGGATCGCTGACAACGTCGATGAACAGTCTGGTGAAAAAAGGCTACACCGAGCGGGAGCGCAGCGAGAAGGACCGCCGGATCGTCTACATCCACCTGACCGGAAAGGGACGGCAGGCATTCCATCATCACGCAAAATTCCACGAGCAGATGACGGATGCCGTGATGGCGGAACTCGGAGAAGAGGAAGTGCAGGTGCTCGGGAAAACGCTGAAAGCGCTGACGGACTTCTTTCGGTCGTATAAAAAATAGAAACAAAAAGGCTTTTGCAGCCGGGACAGAATCAGAAAAATCTGTCCGGTATGCAAAAGCATTTTTCGCATGGAAACGCATGGAAAAATGCTATTTTTCTACGCCGTTCTTCTCACAGATATCCGCGAGCACACACCGTTCACAGTGCGGTGTCGTCCGCGCAGTACAGACCTCGCGTCCGTGCTCCACAAACCGGTGGCAGAGCGAGCTTCCTTCTTCGGGCGGCACAATTTTCCAGAGTGCCATCTCCACCTTCTTCGGATCCTTGCAGTCATGCACGAGCCCGATGCGGTTGCACAGCCGGATGCAGTGCGTATCCGTCACAATCGCAGGCTTTTTGAATACATCGCCCATAATCAGGTTCGCACTTTTCCGTCCCACGCCCGGGAGCTTCAAAAGTGCGTTAAAGTCATCCGGCACCTGGCTGTGGTACTCGTCGCGCAGCATGCGCATGCAGGCGTTGATGTCGCGTGCCTTGCTCTTTCCAAGACCGCATGGCCGCACAATTTCCTCGATTTCCTCCGGTGTCGCGTTTGCCAGCGCATCGATATCAGGATACTTTGCGTAGAGATCCTCCACCACCACATTGACGCGCGCATCGGTGCACTGTGCGGCGAGGCGGACACTGACGAGCAGCTTCCACGCCTGATCGTAGTCGAGCGTACAGTCGGCGTCAGGATATTCTTGTTTCAAACGTTCAATGACGGCAAGCGCCAGTTCTTCTTTTGTCATCGTGTTAAACTCCCATTCTCAAAGATATAAAAACAGCGAAAGCTATCAGGATCCTTTCTCGCGTGCTGCCTTCCGAAGCTGCAGCGGCGTCGTGTGAAACCGCTCGCGGAAGAGGCGGTGAAACAGCTTATCGTTTGTAAAACCATGCTTTTCCGCGAGCGTGCCGACCGGCAGATCCGTGGCGATCAGGTCGCGGTAGATGCGGGAAAGACGGTAGGAATTCAGATATTCCAGATACGTCGTTTCCATGTTCTGGCGGAAGAACCGGCAGAAATATTCCGGCTGCAGCGAGACAACATCGGCAGCCTCCTTCAGCGTAATCGGCCGCTGGTAATTTTCCTGCGTGTACGTCAGAATCGTATCGAGCCGTGTCTGCGTCCGGGAGCTCATCGGGTGGTGCGCAAGCGGACTCTTCTCAGAAAATTTCGTGTAGAGCAGATCGAGAAACGTAAAAAGCTCCCGCTGGAACGTCAGCAGATAGCCGTCGGGCATTTCCTCATGAAGCTGCATCATCGAAAGCAGAAGACGCCGGAACTGGCTGATATTTTTCTGCACTTCCGGATTCGTACTGTCGTAGTCAATCGAGAACCAGAGCTGTGACGGATCAGGCAGATAGTTCGCAAGGAACGCATCCGGAATCTGCATCAGAATCGAGCGGTTTCCCGTGGACGGACAGCGCGCCGTGTGGATACGCCCGGAATTGATCAGCAGAAATTGACCCGGAAGGACGGTCTTGGTGCGGTCCGAGAGCGTGACAATGGAGGAACCCTCCAGAATATAAATAATTTCCAGCGCGTCGTGCCAGTGCGGCGGCGAAAAACTGCCGAAATCGTCGGTTATACGAAATTCGATGCTGCGGTTCGGCTGCAGCGTGATGTGTTCCTGGCGTGTCTGGCGCGGCAGATGATCTTTGCGTGGCATAAAAAACTCCTTTTTTGTTCAACTTAGTGTATCACTATCTTATCACGAAACCCCCGAATTGGGTATAGCAATTTTTGCATGAAGTTGTTATAATAAATGAACACAAAGCCACGTCACATACGGCTTCGTGCAAACTCAATCTAAAGAAAAGTGAAGGAAGAAAACGTATGTATCAAGTATGGAGTAACTTTTTAAATCCCGGCCAGATCGCCATGCTGGGAATCGTGGTCACCTTTCTGCTGACCTTTCTGGCGTTAAAGCATCCATTTTCCTTTCTGCCGAGCGATCACGGCAGAGAATTTGCCGTAAACGGCGGCCTCTCCCGCGGAAAACTGCGCGGCGTCGGCCTCGTGATCGTCATCTGTTTCCTGATCGGAAGCGTTCTGTTCCTGCCTCTTGGCGCCGAGTATGTGATCTACGCGATCCTGCTCGTCTGCATCATGCTGAGCGGCTACCTCGATGATGCATCCGAAACCCCGTGGAGCGATTACAAAAAAGGCGCGATTGACCTCGTCATCTCCATTGTGACCGTCATCACCTTTGTGAATTACAATTCCACCACGATCTGCTTCGGAAACATGTCCCTTACCATTCCGAAAGTGGTCTACATAATCCTCGGCATCATCCTGATCTGGATTTCGATCAACGTTACAAACTGTTCCGACGGTGTCGACGGACTCTGCGCGAGCCTTTCCTGTGTGGTTATCTTCGCGTTCAGTATGATTTTCCACGATGTCCTCGGAAGCTTCACCGTAGCCAATTACCTGTTCGTGGCAGCGCTTCTCGCGTACCTGTATTTCAACACCTCGCCGAGCAGCATGCTGATGGGCGATGCCGGTTCGAGAGCACTTGGTTTCTACATCGCCATCCTTGCCATGCAGTCCCGCCATCCGTTCTTATATCTGCTGATGGCAGGCGTGATGATCGTCGACGGAGGAATCGGCCTTGTCAAAGTATTTTTACTCCGTTTCCTGAAAATCGCGATCCTCAAAAATACAAGAACACCGCTGCATGACCATGTCCGCCTGAAATACAAATGGTCCGACAGTCAGGTTGTGATCCGCTTTGTGATCCTGCAGATCCTGCTGGCCGTCATTGCGTATCTGATTGCAGCATAAGAAAAAACAGAAGAGAAACGGGAGTGTGTCTTTTGCAGACGTCTGCGGGGCACACTCCCGTTTTGCATCCCAGCCCCCGAATACACCAAAAAGATAGAAAAAGATAATATCGCCGTATTTTTTCACAGAATCCGCCCTGTTTTCGAAAGCAAGAGTGTGGTAGTATAAAATTACCAAAAAACGTCAGCCTGAAACAATAATTCTGTAAAGATTGATGAAAAGAAAGTGCTTTCGGCTATCTGTTTCAGGCTCATCCAATCAGGAGGTAATGAAAAAATGAAATTCACAGAAGGTTACTGGCTTCCGAGTGAAAAAGCAAATGCATCCCATGCAATGCAGGCTTATGAAGTAGAGCAGATCCCAGGCGGTATGCGTATCCTGGCTACCACCCGCCCGATCGAGCACAGAGGTATGACCCTGAACCTGCCGACCATCACCGTTGAGTTCGTGGCACACACACCGGATACCATCTCCATGGAAGCATGGCACTATGAAGCATACGACAACAAAGTTCCGTCCTTCGACAAAACAGAGAGCGTATATGAGGACGTAACCGTTACCATCAACGACGATGAGGCAGTTCTCGACACCGGAAGCGTACTGGTACGCGTACAGAGAAAAGGAATCTTCGCTTACACCTTCGAGGCAGACGGAAAAGTCCTGACCGGAAGCGGATTCCGCAACCTTTCCTATATCAGATGGGATCGCAAGCAGAGCACCATGCTGCCGGCACCGAACTACATGACCGAACAATATCAGCCATACATGGTAAGTGAGCTGTCCCTTGGCGTAGGTGAGTGCGTATACGGCCTTGGCGAGAGATTCACCCCATTCGTGAAAAACGGACAGGTTGTAGACACCTGGAACGAGGACGGCGGTACTGCATCCGAGATCGGATACAAATGCGTACCATTCTATATGACAAACAACGGCTACGGTATTCTCGTTGACAGCACCGACAACGTTTCCTTCGAAGTAGCAAGCGAAAAAGTTGAGTATGTCGGCTTCTCCGTACCGGGCGAGAGAATTAAATATTATCTGTTCCACGGCCCGTCACCGAAGAAGATCATGAACGAGTACACCGCACTGACCGGACGTCCGGCACTTCCTCCGGCATGGTCCTTTGGTCTGTGGCTGTCCACATCCTTCACCACCAACTACGACGAAGAGACCACCACATCCTTCATCGAGGGAATGGAAAAGAGAAATATTCCGCTCAGCGTTTTCCATTTCGACTGCTTCTGGATGCATGAATTCCACTGGTGCGATTTCGAGTGGGATAAGAAATGCTTCCCGGACATCCGTGCAACCTTAAAGAAATATCATGACAAAGGCCTGCACATCTGCGCATGGATCAACCCGTACATCGCACAGGGAACCGCGTTCTTTAAAGAGGGTGCAGCAAACGGCTATCTCCTTCAGAGAGCAGACGGCAGAGGCGTATGGCAGACCGACAACTGGCAGGCTGGTATGGGTCTGGTAGATTTCACCAACCCGGATGCCGTAAAATGGTACACAGACAAACTGAAAACCGTTCTGGACTGCGGCGTAGACTGCTTTAAGACCGACTTCGGCGAGAGAATCCCGGTTGACGTTGTTTACCACGACGGAAGCGATCCGCAGGCAATGCACAACTACTATACATACCTGTACAACCAGGCAGTATTCAGCCTGTTAAAAGAAGTAAAAGGTGAGAACGAGGCAGTTCTGTTTGCGAGAAGTGCAACAGCAGGAAGCCAGAAATTCCCGGTACACTGGGGCGGCGACTGCTCCGCAAACTATCCGTCCATGGCAGAAACCCTGCGCGGCGGCCTTTCCTTCGCGATGAGCGGATTCTCCTTCTGGAGCCATGATATCTCCGGCTTCGAGAGCACAGCAACACCGGATCTGTACAAGAGATGGTGCGCATTTGGACTGATGTCTACCCACAGCCGTCTGCACGGATCAGGAAGCTACCGTGTGCCGTGGCTGTTTGACGACGAAGCATGCGACGTTGTAAAATTCTTCACCAACCTGAAATGCTCTCTGATGCCGTACATCTTCCAGAAATCTGTAGAGGCACACGAGGAAGGAACCCCGGTTATGCGCCCGATGGTATTCGAGTTCATGAACGACCCGGCCGTTCCGTATCTGGATCAGCAGTACATGCTGGGTGATGCCCTTCTGGTAGCACCTGTCTTCCGTGAGGACAAGGTAGCACAGTACTATCTGCCGGAAGGCACCTGGACAGAACTTCTGACCGGCGAGACAAAAGAAGGCGGCAGATGGTTCCAGGGAACCTATGACTACTTCTCCATGCCGCTGTATGTAAGAGAAAACAGCATCGTAGTCAGAGGAAACTGCGACACCAAACCGGATTATGACTACGCGGACCATGCAAACGTATGCGTATATCAGTTAAAAGACGCAGCTGAGACAAAGGTTTCGGATATCCACGGAAACACCGTATTCACCGTGAAAGCAGTCAAAGACGGCGATGCAGTGAAAGTATCCGTAGAAGGCGCACATACCGAACTGAAAGTAGAAGTATTCGTCGGAAACGAGAAGAAAGAGGCTGTGCTGGCAGCAGATGCGAACGAAGTTGTTGTTGCATAAGCATCGGAATGTAAGAATATAGGGAGGGAGAGGCACGGAAAAGCAAATTTTTCTGTGACCTCTCTTTTCAAAAAAGGAGAATAAAACAATGCGTTTTCAGACAAAAAATGGTGTATTAATTGCACAGGCAAACGGAGAAACACTGCGGATTGAGCCGTGGGGAAAAGATTCCTTACGTGTCCGCGCAACGATGCTTCCGGGATTTTCCGGAAAGGATTGGGCGCTGACCGAAGTGCCGGAAAAAACAGAGGCAAAAGCAGAGCAGTTTGCGGTCGATCATCTGGAAATCGACGGATCGATGGGAAAAAGAACCAGCGCATCCATCACCAATGGAAAAATCCGTGCTGTGGTCAACTTTGCAGGAGTTATCACCTTCTACAAAGAAGAACAGGAAATTTTAAGAGAATATCACCGTTGCTACGACGGAACGATCAGCAAAGAGAGCCGCTGCTTAAAAACGGTCAACCGTGAGTGGAAAGGTGTGATCGGCGGAAGCGAATACAGCCTGAACCTGAAATTTGAGAGCAACGACGAAGAGAAGATTTTCGGAATGGGCCAGTATCAGCAGAAATACATGGATCTGAAGGGATGCACCCTGGAGCTGGCGCAGCGGAACTCCCAGATCAGCGTACCATTCGCCGTATCCAGCTTAGGATATGGTATGCTGTGGAACAATCCGGCTGTCGGACAGGTAACCTTCGGAAAGAACTACACCGAATGGACTGCACGCTCGACCAAAGATATGGACTACTGGCTGACCGCAGCCGATACACCGAAAGAGATCCTGGAAAATTACACCGCAGTGACCGGCCGCGCGCCGAAATTCCCGGAGGACCGTATGGGCCTGTGGCAGTGCAAGCTGCGCTACCGTACGCAGGAGGAAGTGCTTGAAGTGGCACGCCGCTACCAGAAGGAAGGCATCAAAATCGATCAGATTGTCATCGATTTCTTCCACTGGACCGTACAGGGCGACTGGAAATTCGATGAAAAATACTGGCCGGATCCAAAAGCCATGGTGGACGAACTGCATTCCATGGGAATCAAAGTTATCGTTTCCGTATGGCCAAGCGTAGACCGGAAGAGCGAGAATTTCTGGCCGATGCTGGACCGCGGCCTGCTGATTAAAACAGAGCGCGGCGCCCTGCAGACGTATGATTTCCAGGGGGACTGCGTGGAAATCGATGTGTTCAACCCGGAAACCAGAAAATACGTCTGGGAAGTCTGCAAGAAAAACTATTATGATTTTGGAATCGATGCCTTCTGGCTGGACAACTCAGAACCGGATTTCGGCGTTTACGATTTCGATCATTACCGCTATATCGACGGACCTGCTCTTTCCTGCAGCAATATCTATCCGCAGCTGTACAGCCGTGTCTTCTATGACGGCATGAAAGCAGAAGGAGAAGAAAATATTGTAAACCTGCTTCGCTGCGCCTGGGCCGGAAGCCAGAAATACGGAAATGTTGTATGGTCCGGCGATGTGCCGAGTACCTTTGAAGCCTTCTATGATCAGCTCCAGGCCGGCCTTAATATGGGTCTTGCCGGCATTCCATGGTGGACAACCGATATCGGCGGCTTTATGACAGATGATGTCAACGACCCGGATTTCCAGCAGCTTCTGATCCGCTGGTATGAGTTTGCCGTTTACTCTGCTGTTTTCCGTATGCACGGCGACCGCGGACCGCACAACATTCCAACGCTCGATGACCGTGATTTTGGCGGCGGCTACCTGTATACCGGCCAGTCCAATGAACTGTGGAGCTATGGAGAAGAAAATTACCGGATCATGAAGAAATATTACGACATCCGCATCAGCATGCACGATTACATCAAACAGCTGTATGACGAGGCATCCGAAAACGGTTCTCCGCTGATCCGTACCATGTTCTATGAGTTCCCGGATGACAAAAAATGCTGGGAGCTGCAGGATCAGTATATGTTCGGAAGCGAATACCTGGTAGCGCCGATTTTCCATCTGAACGAGTTCGAGCGTGAAGTATATCTTCCGGCAGGACGCTGGGAAGATACCAGAGACGGAAAAGTGTACGAAGGAGGACAGACCGTTCTTGCCGCCGCACCAATCGATTCGATTCCGGTATTCAAGAAAATAGCATAAGATCGTGTAAAAAGGTCAAAAAAGAAAACAGTACAGAAAAAACACACAGCGTGTGGAATTTTCTGTACTGTTTTTACTTTGTCTCTAACTGCGCATCAGATATCCATATTTGCGCATCTGTCGGCGTATGATTTGCTCAACACGCTGGCGGATTTCCAGAGGATAGTAATCGGCCAGAGAAGCCAGTTCCGTGCAGACATCTTTTGTAGTAAAGGAAAAGTGAAGCTGGATACCGTATAATTCCTCCGCAGCATCCAGCTGTGTATCAAAATCAGAGCTGAAAGGTTTGGCTTCGATGCGTTCCATACAAACATCCATCGGCAGATCCAGAGGGTAGTCATTGCTGGTGTCTGCAAACAGGCATAAACCCTGATCGAACAGAGGACTTAGAGAATATTGCTCTGTTTCTGTATCATATAGAACAGCGATGTTGTTGGTGTGCCGGTCTTCATTCAGAAAGAAGGCATCAATTTCCAGCATAGCGGTCAAATATGCGCCGAAGTTCTGAATTCCCGTCATGTTTTCTAACTGGTCTGCCAGAAAACGAATGCGTTCCGCAGGTTCTGAAAAAGCAGCAAGTGAGATTGCCAGACTGTCTCCGGTATTCTGACGGTACAGTTTTTCCAATGGGATCAGCATCTGATTTGCTTTTAGAAAATCAGGACTGGAACAGCCACTGCGGAGAGTGCCGCGGTATGCAATCCGAACAGGCTGATACAGGACAAACGGGTGGGAAAGAGTGCTTTTTTGCAGTAAATGAGACACCAGTGTCTCCGAGAGTCCCTCATATCCCATATAGTCGGATTTGTACCAGATATTACCGATTTTCCACTTGAGCTGGTCCCCTTTTGAGGTGTGATCTGTTTTTTTGACAGGCAGCTGATTATCAAGACGGATCTGTTCCATGGCGTGCCTCCTTATTCTTCAGAATCAGGATCCATTGCTCGTCACCGGCCATTCGCCCATCTGTTTTTTCAATGATAAGCAGCGGATCATAAAAGGGAAGTCCCATTTCTTTTAAAATATCTTTGGCATGATCGCGTGTTTTGGGAAAACAGCGGCTTTCCAGAAACCAGGTAAAATCATCCCAGGTCGGATGCTCCACAACGCCAAAGGCACGAAGCGGAATTTTTTTTGTGTAATTCTGGATTGCAATTTTCTCATGACGGAAGTCGATATCAATCGTTGTGCAAAGCTGATCGCGGTAAAGAAAACACATCCGCGTTTTGACATCGGGATCCGTGCTGAAACAGTGAGCACGGGCAATTTGATTGTATACCGTCTGCCTGCTGACCTGAAAGGTGCGCGCGATCTCGGCAATACTTTTTCCCTGCTGCTGCATGGCAGCCATCTGAATGATTTGTGGCAGCGAAAAAGCAGGTTTTCTTCCAGCTGCATGGCGCAGGGCTTCTTTTTGGGCTAACTGCTGGTATTGTTCCGCGTCCTTGGAAAGCCTGCGCAGCTCCTTTGGATCTGTTGTTCCAAAGATCTCATAAATCTGCTGCTCAAATGTGTTTTTCATGCAATCACCTCGTTTCTGCCATTACTGTATCACAGAGATCTGAAAGCGTCAAGAAATCATTTATTGACAAAAAACGAACTGATTGAGAAAAGTTACGGCTCGCAGATGTCTGAGAACAGCAATCATGGCGATGAAAGAACTTCCCTGCAGTGCAGGCAAAAGCTTGACAGAAAAAAGCAAAGGCAGACCCCATTCTGCGTGAAAAACTGCTTCAGACAAGGGAAAATCCGAATCCAATCCACGCATTCTGCGAAATCTGCCATGCCTATGGCGTTTCCATCTATGAAATGGATCTTGCCATGGCAGGTGAAGAATTTTACGCAGAAATCAAACGCAGCACCAATGGCGGCGGAGAAAATTCCCCGGCGCTTGAAGGGGAAGATGACTTCTATGAGCTGTTTCTGGCAGCGTTAGAAAATATATGATTTTTTGCGAAGAATGTAAGTATTGATGAGTGTAGAAAGCTGCATGGATAGTGCCTGATGAACCTGCGAAGGGCTTGCCATGTCGTAGATGACACCGTCAAAAACTTCGAAGCGTTTCTCTTCTGGAAGCATTTCATACTGTTCCAGCGTGACCTTTTTCGAGCTGTGGTTGAAGAACTGGCGTCATAAAATACACATCTTTTCCCAAAAATGAAATGAAATCGCTTAAAATTCTTTCTTTAAATGTTCTGCGAGAATCGTATCGTAATCGCCTTCGATTTCCTCATCGCGCCCTGCATACCGCAGATTGGTCTCCACGCCGACCGGCTCCACATCGTCTGCAAATTCCCAGATATGATACCGCAGACCGCGGTGCTCAAAGTCGATGCTTCCGCAGTTGTCCTCTTCCGTATAGGAAAACGTGATTTTTTTCTCGTTTAAGACAGATTGAATTTGTGTCATATGCATAAAGCGTGATACCTCCGATTTTGTAGTTATCTGGAATAAAAAACAGCTACATTTGTTTACATTAGTATAGAACAGGGCGGGAGAAAATTCAATCGAAATTCTGGTCAGAATCATCGCAGCAGCTCTCACACGCGGTGTGCAGAGACAGCACGGGGTCGGAACGACCATCAAACATTACGCCTGCAACAATCAGGAAGAAAACCGCCGCGGCGTATCGAGCATCGTCTCCGAGCGCGCTCTGCGTGAGATCTATCTGAAGGGCTTCGAAATTGCAATCAAAGAATCCCAGCCAAAGGCGATCATGACCTCCTACAACAAGGTAAACGGTGTCCACACCGCCAACAGCTATGATCTGTGCACAACCGCTGCAAGAAAGGAATGGGGCTTTGCCGGCATCATCATGACAGACTGGACCACAACAAACGCCGACGGAGGCTCCTCTGCCGCAAAATGCATCGCTGCCGGAAACGATCTTGTGATGCCGGGAACCGACACCGACCGCCGCGAAATCCTGGATGCGCTGAGTGCCGAAAATGACCAGTATCTCGAGGAAAAAGACCTGACCGCCTGTGCCCAGAGAATCCTGGAAATGATTTTTACTTCCAATTTATATGAATAATGCGGCGTTTTCAGGGATAAAATAACATCAGAAATAGCTGCCGCCACTTCACAAAGCAAAATTTTCCATGCGGGCTTTGAATGTTACAGTTCGCTGAGATGCAGTGAACTGTAACATTCAAATAGTTGGGCAATTTCACGATTGAAATTTCCCATAACATGTATTAGAATATAAATGATATCAATAAATACGAGGACGTGAAAAGAATGTCAGGATTAAGTAACACACAATATTTTAAAGTAAAAACAGAGCCGGAGATTCAGGTAAAAGAGGTACTCGAAACCGTTTACAACGCCATGGTAGAAAAAGGGTATAATCCAGTCAACCAGATCGTAGGCTATATCATGTCAGGCGATCCGACGTACATTACAAGCTTCAAGGGGGCCAGAAGCCTGATCATGAAAGTAGAGCGTGATGAACTGGTAGAGGAACTGTTAAAAGAGTACATCAAAAATGAATCCTGGAAGTGAGCGTAATTACTATGAGAATAATGGGATTAGATTACGGCTCAAAAACAGTAGGGGTGGCAGTCAGCGACCCTCTGGGTCTTACTGCGCAGGGAATCGAAATTGTCCGCAGAAAATCGGAGAATAAGCTGCGCCAGACGCTGGCCCGGATTGAAGAGATAGCAAAAGAGTACGGCGTGGAAAAAATCGTACTCGGCTTCCCGAAACATATGAACAACGACATCGGAGAGCGGGCCGAAAAATCTCTCGAGTTCAAAGAAATGCTGGAGAGACGGACAGGTCTGCCCGTTGTTATGTGGGACGAGCGGCTGACAACGGTCGAAGCAGACCGCACCATGATGGAAACCGGAATCCGCAGGGAAAACCGCAAGGAGTACGTAGATATGATTGCAGCTGTTTTTATCCTGCAGGGATATCTGGACTATCTTTCCCATCAGAAGGAATCACAGGAAAACTGAACAAAGGAATATTGTATGGAAAAAATAACATTTGTAACAGATGATGGCGGCAAAGAAGAATTTTACGTGGAGGAGCAGACCAGAATCAACGGAGTCAACTACATTCTGGTATCCGATTCGAAGGACGACGAGGCAAATGCCTATATTCTGAAGGATATCTCCACCGACACCGACGCAGAGGCAGAGTATGTTATGGTAGAAGACGACACCGAATTCGATGCCGTTTCCGGCGTATTTGCTTCCATGTTGGATGACGAGGCAGACATCACCTATTGAACCAGCCGTTTTGAAGCCATACCGGGACGCAGACGAAGCGGGACCGGGACAGCGCTTTAAAGGGCAAATCCTGCAGGTGCGGGACATGCTCCATCAGCCTGAAGTGACGCTCAGGGGATGCGTGCGTGAAGCCGTACCGGTAACGGAATCGTTTGGAAAACATGCGCGGAGGTGCTATTTGAAAAAGAATAATGGAAGTAAATTAAAAATTATACCGCTTGGCGGTCTGGAACAGATCGGTATGAACATCACCGTTTTCGAGTATGAGGACAGTATCATCGTCGTAGACTGCGGACTTGCGTTCCCGGAAGACGACATGCTCGGTATCGACCTGGTCATCCCGGATGTAACATATCTGAAAGAAAACATCGACAAAGTCAAAGGCTTCGTCATCACCCACGGCCACGAGGACCATATCGGAGCCCTGCCTTACATCTTAAAAGAAGTGAACGTGCCGGTCTACGCCACCAAACTGACGATTGGCCTGATCGAAAACAAATTAAAGGAGCACAACCTGCTCCGCACCACAAAACGGAAAATCATCAAACACGGACAGTCCATCAACCTGGGCGCATTCCGCATTGAGTTTATCAAAACAAACCACAGTATTGCAGATGCAGCAGCACTGGCAATCTACTCCCCGGCTGGCATCATCGTCCACACCGGAGACTTCAAAGTCGACTACACACCAGTCTTTGGTGATGTCATCGACCTGCAGAGATTCGCAGAGATCGGAAAGAAAGGCGTTCTGGCACTGATGTGCGACAGTACCAATGCAGAGCGGCCTGGCTTTACCATGTCCGAGCGGACCGTAGGAAAGACGATCGACGGCCTGTTTGCCGAGCATCAGAATTCCCGAATCATCATCGCAACCTTCGCATCGAACGTCGACCGTGTGCAGCAGATCATCAATTCTGCTTATAAATACGGCCGTAAAGTTGTCATCGAAGGCCGCAGTATGGTCAACATCATCTCCATCGCGCAGGAGCTGGGCTACATCAATATCCCGGAAAATACCCTGATCGATGTGGAGCAGATGAAAAACTACACCGGCGAGCAGCTTGTCCTGATCACTACCGGAAGCCAGGGCGAGTCCATGGCAGCACTGTCCCGTATGGCGGCACACCTGCACAAAAAGATCTCGATCCTGCCGGGCGACACCGTGATCTTCAGTTCCCACCCAATCCCGGGAAATGAAAAAGCCGTTTCGAACGTCATCAACGAACTGTCTGCACAGGGTGCCAACGTCGTATTCCAGGACGTTCACGTATCCGGACATGCCTGCCAGGAGGAAATCAAGCTGATCTACTCCCTGGTAAAACCGAAATACGCGATCCCGGTACACGGCGAATACCGCCACTTAAAAGCACACGCAGAAGTAGCACAGAGCCTCGGCATCCCGAAAGAGAACATCTTCCTCATGTATTCCGGTGATGTCATGGAACTCGATGAGGACGGCGCAGCAGTAACTGGCAAAGTCCACACCGGAGCCATCATGGTCGACGGACTCGGCGTTGGTGATGTGGGAAATATCGTCCTGCGTGACCGCCAGCATCTGTCCGAGGACGGAATCATGGTCGTTGTACTGACTCTCGAAAAGAGAACAAACCAGCTTCTGGCCGGCCCGGACATCGTATCCCGCGGTTTCGTCTATGTACGCGAATCCGAGGATTTGATGGGCGAGGCAAGAGAAGTTGTAGAAGAGGCACTGGATGGCTGCCTTTCCAAAAATATCTCCGACTGGGGCAAGATCAAATCCACGATCAAAGATGCCCTCGGCGATTATGTATGGAAGAAAACAAAGAGAAGACCGATGATCCTTCCAATCATCATGGAGGCATAAATACCATGGACAAAGTAACAGAATGTCTGGATGCGCTCATCGAAGAAATGAGGGAGAGCAGGGCATATCAGAATTACTTGTGGATGGAAGAGGAACTTGAAAAAGACCCGGACTTAAAAAGCCGGGTCGACGACTATCGAATCCGCAACTACCGACTGCAGCAGTCCGAAAACGTAGACCTTTACGATGCGGTAGATTCCCTGGAGCGGGATTCCTACGCACTCCGCAAAAGCGAGAAGGCAAACGCTTATCTTGAGGCGGAGCTTGAGGTCTGTAAGATGGTACAGAAGGTGCAGGACCGTATTTCAGAAGAAATCCGCATCGGCGTACCGGAAATCTAAAACCGAAAATCAAAAGGAGAGCGCCCATGTCCGAAAAGAAAAGGGATGCCGGATACCGCGCAGCGCTGACAGGTGCGAAAGGAACCGTGCGCCTGCTCATTTACGTCTGCGTGATTCTTGTGATCATTCTGGCAGCGAAAACTTCATATCAGTTTGGACATGACGTGTTTGCCGAGGAGCCAGTCGCATCCAGAGGAAAAGGAAAGGAAGTCACCGTACAGGTGCGTTCCGGCATGGAGGCAAAAGAACTCGGTGAACTCCTGAAAGACAACGGACTGATCGACGAAAGCATTCTGGTTTTCGAAGTCCAGTACCGCCTGTCCGGCTATTACGGCGGCATCAAGGACGGCTCCTACGTGCTGAATACCGCACAGACCGTCGATGAAATGCTGGAAATTCTGGCGGGCGTCAACACCGAAGGACAGCCGTCCGCGGAATAACGCACGTTTGCAAAACAAGAGGAATCTTACATGATAATAGACGAACGAATGGTAACCTACATCAATTCCTTGGACACCGGCCACACCCCGTTTCTGGAAAATCTGGAGCGGACGGCCAAACAGGACCGGGTGCCGATCATTCGCCGTGAAATGCAGAGCTTTTTAAAAGTATTCTTAAAGATGAAACAGCCAAAGAGAATCCTGGAGGTAGGAACTGCCGTAGGATTCTCTGCTGTTTTCATGGCACAGTACGGCGAACCGGACGCAGAGATTACCACAATAGAAAATTACGAAAAACGCATCCCGATCGCACGGGAGAACTTCGAAAAATCCGGCTTCGCCGACCGCATCACGCTGATCCCGGGAGACGCTGCAGAAGTCTTAAAAACCCTGGACGGCCCGTACGATTTTATCTTTATGGACGCCGCTAAGGGACAGTACATCCACTTCCTGCCGGAAGTCCTGCGTGTCCTTGATAAGAACGGCGTACTGATCACCGACAACGTGCTGCAGGACGGCGACGTCATCGAATCCCGCTTCGCCGTGGAACGCCGGAACCGCACGATCCACAAACGGATGCGGGAATACTTATTTGAACTGACACACAATGAAGGGCTGCTGACATCGGTCGTGCCGCTGGGAGATGGAATCGCGATCACGATGAAAAGCCATGAGAAGAGAGAGGAAACAACATGAGAAAACCGGAATTACTGGTTCCAGCCAGCAGTCTGGAAGTATTAAAAGTAGCAGTGATCTTCGGCGCAGATGCCGTATATATCGGCGGAGAAGTCTTCGGACTCCGCGCGAAGGCGAAGAACTTTTCGATGGAAGATATGAAAGAAGGCGTGGAGTTTGCGCATGCGCATGGAGTGAAAGTGTATGTCACCGCGAATATTCTGGCACATAACCAGGATCTTGAGGGTGTGCGGGCTTACTTTGCCGAATTGAAAGAGATCGGGCCGGATGCACTGATTATTTCCGATCCGGGAGTCTATCGCATCGCCATGGAAGTGTGCCCGGAGATTGAACGGCATATCAGTACACAGGCGAATAATACGAACTATGGAACGTATCAGTTCTGGTATGAACAGGGGGCGAAGCGCGTCGTGACAGCGCGGGAGCTGTCGCTGGCGGAGATTAAAGAGATTCGGGAGCATATTCCGGAGGAGATGGAGATTGAGACATTTATTCATGGGGCGATGTGTATTTCGTACTCGGGAAGATGTCTGCTGTCCAATTATTTCACAGGAAGAGATGCGAACCAGGGGGCTTGTACACATCCGTGCCGGTGGAAGTATGCGGTCGTGGAAGAGTCCAGACCGGGGGAGTATCTGCCGGTGTATGAGAATGAGAGAGGGACGTATATCTTTAACTCGAAAGATCTTTGTATGATTGAGCATATCCCGGATTTGCTGGATGCAGGGATTGACAGTTATAAGATTGAAGGAAGAATGAAGACGGCGCTGTATGTGGCGACGGTGGCAAGGACGTATCGGAAGGCGATTGATGATTATCTGGAGAGCCCCAAGAAGTATGAGGAGAATATGGAGTGGTATCGTGATCAGATCTCGAACTGTACGTACAGGCAGTTTACTACGGGATTTTTCTATGGGAAGCCGGATCATGAGAGCCAGATTTATGATAGTAATACGTATGTGAAGGAGTATACGTATCTGGGGATTGTTGGGGAGAAGAATGAAAAAAGTAGATATGCGATTGAGCAGAGGAATAAGTTTTCGGTTGGGGAAGAGATTGAAGTGATGAAACCGGATGGGGAGAATGTCTGCGTTACGGTGAAGGGGATCTGGGATGATGAAGGGAACCAGATGGAGAGTGCGCCGCATCCGAAGCAGAAATTGTGGATTGATCTTGGCGTGGAATTGGATAGGTTTGATATTTTGAGAAGGAAAGAAATGGAATAGGATAGGAAAATAAAAGGGATTAGGAACGTGTCATTTTCGAAAGGTTGCTAATCCTTTTTTGTGCGAATAGAGATTATGTAAAGCAATGGTAATGATAAAAGAAACAAATAGGAAAAAGTTCGACATTCTGTGAAGAAAGTTGCTTCATAATGTTTACAAACTGGAGCAAATAAGCTAGAATGTACATGATATTAGTGGGCGAAGGCTAAATGCTGTTTTAATAGGCCATAAGTCACAAAAATATGTTAAGTATCATTACAAACGGAATGTATATAACTGGCAATGTCTAGGTCTAATTCTCCGGAAAAATAGAATGGTCAAGGGTGGAGTTCTAAAAACATGGTTTTGGGCAATAAGTGAGCTTTTCACTACATCCTGATACAGATAAACGAGGTTTCGTGTAGAGATATGTATACCTCTAATTAACTGGAAATATTGCATGAGAATGAAGTGAAAAAATCATTTAATAAAAATTTTTGTTAAGTTAAACAACATGCTTTTGAAAAACACTCAATAAAATATACAAAATGCACTAAAAAATACGTTGCAGCACAGAATAAATGTCTACCTCAAACTTTCAGTGGCGGCATGATGGTCTACGGTGGCGTATAAAACTCATACAAAATACCCCTACTACGAGCCTGTTTTATTGCAGAGCAAGATAGTGGCATGATACCTTCATTTTTCCGAAGAATTAGAGGTGGAGGTTGAAAGTATTGAAAAGCCCAAAATCTATTTTTCTGGAAAAGTTTATTGCAGACGAGAGATGGATATGATAACTGCATTTTTCTGGAGAATTAGAGGTAGTGAGGGGGAGATGATTGTTCATGTTGCAACAAGAGCGAGGTATGAGCTTGTACAGTTTTAACAAAGTGAGTCGGTGTACGGGTTATGACAATAAAGGTCAGCACTTTGAAAAATGGAGAAGTGCGACTGCGAGTTATGACAATAAGACCTAACACTTTGTCGGTGAGCTGGTATGAAGGTGTCTACCATAAAGTTTCAGTTGAGGAAAAATGAGAGTGTAGCCTGTGACAGGTCTACATAAAAGATTCAGTGGTGGTCGGAAAAATAGATGACTACTGTGAGAAAAATGATAACTACAGTGTGATGAACAGATTGTTTGATATAGATTGCTCGGCTCAATATGAGCCTTCCATATAAGTAAGATGAATTTCAGGAGGATATAGGATTATGAAAAAGGACTATAAAATTGCGGTTGCCGGTACAGGCTATGTTGGTTTGTCAATTGCTACATTGCTCTCCCAGCACCATCAGGTGACTGCTGTGGATATCATCCCGGAGAAGGTGGACATGATTAACAACCGTAAGTCCCCGATTCAGGATGACTATATCGAGAAGTATCTCGCAGAAAAAGAACTGAACCTGACCGCAACACTGGATGCAAAGGCTGCATACTCTGATGCGGACTTTGTTGTTATAGCGGCCCCTACGAACTACGACAGTCACACGCAGCATTTCGACACATCTGCGGTTGAGGCTGTGATCAAGCTGGTCATGGAGTACAATCCGGATGCAATTATGGTCATCAAGTCCACCATTCCGGTTGGCTACACCGCAAGCGTGCGTGAGAAGTTCAACAGCAAGAACATCATTTTCAGCCCGGAGTTCCTGCGTGAGTCTAAGGCTCTGTATGACAATCTGTATCCTTCTCGTATCATCGTTGGCACTGACTTGAACGATGAGCGGCTGGTCGAAGCAGCTCATGAGTTCGCTGATCTGCTGCAGGAGGGAGCTATTAAGGAGAACATCGACACCCTGTTCATGGGCTTCACCGAAGCAGAGGCTGTTAAGCTGTTCGCCAATACATATCTTGCCCTGCGCGTGGCTTATTTCAACGAGCTGGACACCTATGCAGAAAGCAAGGGATTGAACACCCAGCAGATCATCGATGGTGTTTGCCTTGATCCTCGTATCGGCAGCCACTACAACAATCCGTCCTTTGGCTACGGCGGATACTGCCTGCCGAAGGATACCAAGCAGCTGCTGGCTAACTATGCTGATGTGCCGGAGAATCTGATCGAAGCAATCGTTGAGAGCAACAGAACAAGAAAAGACTTCATCGCCGACCGTGTCCTGAAGCTAGCAGGCTACTACGGCTACGATGCAGAGAACGAGTTTGATGAAGATAAAGAGAAAAAGGTAACGATTGGTGTGTACCGTTTGACCATGAAGAGCAACAGCGATAACTTCCGTCAGAGTTCTATCCAGGGTGTTATGAAGCGTATTAAGGCAAAGGGCGCAACTGTGATCATCTATGAGCCAACTCTGAAAGACGGTGAGACTTTCTTTGGATCTGTTGTTGTGAATGACCTGGCAAAGTTCAAGGAAATGAGCCATGCCATCATCGCAAATCGCTATGACAAGTGTCTGGATGATGTGAAGGATAAGGTTTATACACGCGATATTTTCCAGCGTGACTAATAGTGTGGGTTGGTTAAGAGATGGATGAAAAGAAAAAAATCAAGATATGCTTTGCGGCTTCATCAGGCGGACACTATGAGCAGCTCATGATGTTAAAACCGCTGATGGAAAAATATGATAGCTTTGTCATTACTGAAAAGACTGATTATAACGCAGAAGCAAAAGATGAAAAAACATATTATATGCAGCAGGTCAACCGCAGAGAAAAAGATTTTATCTGGCGGATGATTCAAAATGCTTGGAAGTCTATCGGCATTTACAGAAAAGAGAAACCTGATGTAGTAATCTGCACAGGAGTTCTAGCGATGATACCGATTTGTTTGATTTCTAAACTTATGGGGAAAAAGCTGATTTACATTGAATCTTTTGCAAAAGTTACTTCTCCGACAGAAACCGGAAAACTGCTCTATAAATTTGCAGATCAGTTTTATGTTCAGTGGAAGCCGATGCTAAAGTTCTATCCTAAAGCCATATATTTAGGAGGAATCTATTAAATGGATAATAAGATTTTTATAACACTTGGATCACAAAAATTTCAATTTAATAGATTGTTGAAGGCTGTAGATGAGTTGTGCGAAAAGGGAATAGTTGACGCTGAAAATGTATTTGCGCAGATTGGATATAGCGATTATTTGCCCGAAAAATATAGCTATAAAAAGTTTTTAAACAGAGATGAGTTCAGCAAAGAAATGGGAGAAGCCGATATTGTCATAACTCATGGAGGTACTGGCGCTATTATTGGAGCTGTAAAGAAGGAAAAGAAGGTCATAGCTGTTCCCCGCCGTGCAAAATATGGAGAACATGTTGATGACCATCAACTTCAGCTAATTAAGCAATTTGATGATCTTAATTTGATTTGTACTTGTTATAATACATGTGAACTTGCAAATGCATTGGAGATAGTGAAGCATGCAAAGTATAAACGATATCAATCAAATACCTGTAATATTATAGAAAGCATAGACACATATATTAGCACATTATAAAAAAGATGTAGTGTGCGATTATATAGATAAGGATGAGAATAAATGAAAAAAGTTGCAATAATTTTAGCTACATATAATGGAGAAAGATACTTATCTGAACAGTTGGAAAGTTTAAGAAAACAAACATATAAAAATATTAAGGTCTATATTCATGATGATGGCTCTAGTGATAAAACACTTGATATCATAAAAGAATATGTTGAGCATAAACGAGGAACGATTGAATTCGAATTATTTAGTAAAAAAAGCTTAAGGTATCCAATGTGTTTTATTAACACGCTTCTTGAAATTCCAAAAGCCGATTACTATGCGTTTTGTGATCAGGACGATGTCTGGAATGAAGATAAAATAGAAAAAGCAGTTAAAGCAATCGAAAAGTTTGGTGAAGAAAGCAAGCCATCACTTTTCTACTCCGCAGTTGATTATTATGATGGAAATTTGAATTATATAAGGAATGCAAGGTTTATAGACCACAAAAAGCCTACCGTTGCGAAATATTCACTTCAGGAAATGTTATTAGGCGGAGAAGCTATGGGAATGACTTTTCTATTTAACAATTGTCTTAGAGATGTTATGCGAACTGTTGTACAAAATGGTGGAAACGATTTTAAAGATACCTTCATGAAAATTTATTGTGCTGCAAAGGGTATCGTGATTTATTCTTCAGAACCGTGTGCAAAATACAGACGACATGCATCAGCAACGACGGTTGGAATGAATCCGGCCGGGAAGTTTCATAGGCTATTAAATATGGCAAATAAAATATATTTGCAGAAGGATGGAATGGCTTCTATTCAGGATACAATCAATTACTTAAATGTTCATGACCTGGAAAATATGTCACAAGAAAATAAGAGAATAATTGAATTATTCGCTCAACCTAATACAATGGACAAAAAGGTGAAGAAAGTTTTTTATCGGGGGCGGTTTAGACTATTTCTTACTGATGAAATTGGATATAGGGCTGCATTTTTGTTTGGCCGTATCTAAGAAGGGGGAAGAATGAGCACTTTAAAAAATATTATAAAAGGCCTGTATTATTCAGAAATGGCAAAGCCAATTCGACAAGTTCACTATATGATAAGCTATCAAAAAGGAACAAAGAACTACGCGGAAAACATAAATAAAATAAAAAAAAGCAAAGATAAAATGCGTGTAGTGTTTGTTCTGGAATATAGTGAAATCTGGAATTCCTCAAAAACTGTATATGAGGCAATTAATCGCATGCAGAACACAGAAGTATGGATTTATACTTTGCCCAAGTATCCTAATATTAAAGATAATCCAGCATTTGAGTTTGCAAGAAAAAAAAATAGAAATGTAATTGACGGGTACGATAAGATTAATAAAAAATGGATAGATTTGCAACAGCTGCATCCGGATTATGTTTTTTATACTCGACCTTATGCTAAGGAATATCCAGAGCAATTGAGGCCAGCTGTTGTATCAAGATACACTCGAATTTGCTATATTCCTTATGGATATGAATTTGTCAAAGGCTATCACTTAGAAATAGAATATAACATGAACTTCTTCCCATATTGTTATATGACATTCTGCGATGGTGACTCTTCTTATGAGTACTGTAAAAAATTGGCTAGAAACGAGACCTTACGTAAAATTTATAATATTGGATACCCTCGATTTGATGTTGTGAATAGATTGAAAACGAGTGAGAATGCTCAGGGTAAAGAAAAATTTACTATTTTGTGGACACCACGTTGGTCGGTTGAAAGTCTCGCTAATGATGGCACTTCTTTTTTTGAGTTTATTAACCCTTTTTTGAATTTCTTTGAAATGCCACGTAATAAAAATTTATTTCTGGTCATTCGCCCGCATCCGTTGATGTTTGAGAATTTTTTAAAGCTTGGTGTTATGAGCAAAATAGATGTGGCAAATTTGAGGCATCGTATTGATTTAATGAAAAATGTATCATTTGATGATTGCGAAAACTATTTGATATCGGGTCGCAATGCGGATTTGATTATTTCCGATTTTTCATCGATGCTTATTGAGTTTTTACTCCTTGATAAACCAATTATATATTGTGGAAAAAGCGATAATTTTGATATTGTAGGTAAGAAAATGGATGAAGGCTTCTATCATTTAAATAAATCGCATGATATCTGTAAAATGATAGTTGATTATCTAAATAATGGGGACACTATAAAGCAAAAACGCGAGCAAATCATTGGTGAATTATCAACGAGAAATGAAGAGGAAATCGGAAATATAATTGCAAATATTCTGCGTATGGATTTTGAGGAAAGATAAAATGCGATTTCTTGATAAAGGATGGAAAAAGATTATAGCGGTTATAATAAAATTGCTTCCACAGAAGTACACAAATGTGGGATTGAATTTGCTAGGTATTCGAGTAGGAAATAATTCGACAATTTCCAAAACTACATACTTTCAGACTAATCGTGTTGAAATAGGAAATAATGTTTATATTAATAAATTTTGCGAGTTTCATACAGGAATAGGACAAGGCGGTCGTATTATAATAGAAGACGATTGTGACATAGCTATGGGCGTTAAGTTTATATGCGAAACACATGAAATGTGCAACGGGGGGGGGAAGACGAGCAGGTAAAGACGTATATAAAACTATACATATAAAGGAAAAGTGCTGGATAGGTGCAGAGGTTCTCATTCTGCCAGGAGTTACAATAGGAAAAGGGTGTGTTGTGGCAGCAGGAGCTATTGTTACAACAGATGTTGAGGAAAACACAATGGTGGCAGGTGTTCCTGCAAGGATTATAAAGCGGCTACCAGTTTTATGAAGTGGTAACTTGAATGGAGAGAATTTGTTAAAGATAACAGTTCTATTATTTGTTTTGATGATTTTATAGAACTAGAACGATATTGGTTAGGTGGAGGATAGATAAAATGCTTAATTTTACAGTTGGTCCGGTAATGTCAGATAATACAGTGCGCACTATTGGCGCAGAACAGGTTCCATATTTTAGAACGCCTGAGTTTTCTGCTGTCATGCTTGAAAATGAAAAGTTGATGAAAAAATTTGCAAAAGCCGGCGATAACGCTAGAGTAGTGTTTATTACTGGTTCTGGTACGGCAGCTATGGAAGCAACTGTTATGAATGTCTTTGATAAGACGGATAAGGTCCTAGTCGTAAACGGCGGCAGCTTTGGTCAGCGTTTTGTGGAGTTGTGCCAGATTCATGAGATTCCGTATGAGGAAATCAAGCTGAAGAAAGGTAAAGCACTTAAAAAAGAACAGTTGGATATGTACGATGGGAAAGGCTTTACTGGGTTCCTCGTTAATGTACACGAAACCTCAACTGGTGTTCACTATGACATTGAGATGATCAGTGAGTTTTGTAAGAAGAACGGAATCTTTCTGGTCGTAGATGCCATTAGCTCCTTCCTTGCAGATGACTTTGATATGAACAAACTTGGTGTACAGGTAATGCTTACGGGTTCCCAGAAAGCATTGGCTTGTCCTCCGGGTGTATCGGTTATTGTCTTATCTGATGAAGCTGTCAAGCGTGTAGAGGAGCGTGATGTGAAGTGCATGTATCTGAATCTAAAATCTGCTCTTAAAAATGGCGAGCGGGGACAGACACCTTTTACGCCAGCAGTGGGAACTTTGCGTCAAATTAATGCGCGTTTAAAAGAAATTGAAGCTGCAGGTGGTGTTGAGAGTGAAACAAAGAAAATTGCGGAACTTGCTCAAGATTTTAGAGCTAAGATTAAGGGATTGCCTCTTGAAGTCGTTTCTGAGTCAATGTCCAACGCAGTTACACCGTTGCATCCGCTGAATGTTTCGGCCTACGATGTTTTTATGACGCTCAAAGATGAGTATGGCATTTGGATTTGTCCTAATGGCGGAGAAATGAAAGATACCATTTTCCGGGTTGGTCATATTGGTGCGTTGACAAAAGAGGACAATACTACACTTGTGAATGCTTTTAAGGATTTACAGAAGCGTGGACTTCTTTGATTATATGGAGGGAAGCAAGATATGGTAAAAGTGATTACATATGGTACATATGACTTGCTTCACTATGGTCATATTAAGCTATTGGAACGCGCAAAAGCACTGGGTGATTATTTAATTGTAGGTGTCACGGCAGATGACTTTGATAAAACTCGCGGAAAAATCAATGTGCAGCAGTCATTGATGGAGCGCATTGAGGCAGTTCGTGCTACAGGGCTTGCGGATAAGATCATTGTGGAGGAATATGAGGGGCAAAAGATAGATGATATTCGCAGGTATGATGTGGATATTTTTACAGTTGGGTCGGATTGGGTAGGGAAATTCGATTATTTGAATGAATACTGCAAAGTAGTGTATCTGGAACGAACAGAAGGAATTTCGAGTACTGAATTAAGAAGTATACAACACTCTATTAGACTTGGGCTGGTTGGTAGTTCTAGTTTTTTAAACAAGGTATATAGTGAATGTGATTATGTAAATGGCGTAGATGTGGTTGCCGTTTGTACAGATGAAGAAAATGGTTTAGATAATAGAGTTCTTTCAGTTGATACAGTAACGGATAATTATGATGATTTTCTTAAAAAAGTGGACGCTGTTTATATTCGTTCTCTTCCGAGTTTACACTATGGTCAAATTTTACATGCTATTGAGTGCGGAAAACATGTTTTATGCGAGTCACCAATCGCGGTAGACTTCAATCAAACCAAGCATTTGTTTGGTATGGCCAATGAACGAGGGGTGGTCCTAATGGAAGGAATAAAGACCGCTTATTCAACAGCATATCAAAGATTACTTTTATTAATTGAAAGTGGGAAAATTGGAAGAGTTGTTTCAGTTGATGCAACTTGTACAAGTTTGAAATCTTTTGCTAACAATAAATACTCAGACTGGCCTGGATTTTATGAATGGGCCCCAACAGCGTTATTGCCGATATTTGGTATATTAAGAACGAACTATACTTCGAAAAGGATTGTTTCATATCGAAACAATCAACTCTCTGATCTATTTACCAAAATAGATTTTGTTTTTGAACACGCAGTTGCTTCAATTAAAGTTGGTGATGGAGTAAAATCAGAAGGAAATCTTATCGTTTCAGGAACCAAAGGCTACATTTATGTACCTGCGCCATGGTGGAAGACCGATTATTTTGAAGTTAGGTATGAAAATTCAAATGAGAATAAAAGATATTTCTATCAACTTGAGGGAGAGGGAATCCGCTATGAACTTGTGACTTTTAGTAGGGCAATAGAAAAGAATACACGAAATTATAATATTGAATATGAAACAAGCCTAGCAATTTCTAAAATAATAGAAGACTATGAAAACGGAAGAAAGGTGACATGGATTTAAATGATGGAGGATAAAAATAGGGAGTACAGTATATCTGTTATATGTGTATATAATGATAAACAAAGAATGAATGAACAGCTGAAGAAAACTTTATCAGACCAAGCGTGCACATACGACTTTGTTCCTGTAAATAACGTCAACAATCAATTTAAATCGGCTGCAGAAGCACTTAATTTTGGAGCTCTGAAAGCTAAGGGTGATATTCTTGTTTTTGCGCATCAAGATATTATTTTTAAGACACAAAACGAACTTTCCTTATTTGCTAAATATATAGCCGATTATCCAGTAGGAACAATTTTAGGTGTTGCGGGAGCGGTTGAAGGTAGGAAAGAAAATATAGGTATCTATACATCAGGGGAGAAATATGATCCTCGATTGTTGACTACTGTTTCAGCTCCAATTCAAGTATCCTGCGTGGATGAATTTCTGTTTGGAATGAGAAAAGAAACGTATATTAGACACGATTTTGACGAAAAATTATGCAACAGTTGGCATTTATATGCCGTTGAGTTGTGTCTGTATAACCGTAAAAATGGAGGTGCGGTCTATGTTGTTCCGGTGAATGTACATCACTTTAGCAAAGGAAAAATAAATCTTAAATACATGGATGGGCTTGTAGAGTTAAGTGACAAATACAGGAAAGATTTTAAGCGTATATGGACAACATGCTATAAGATAAATACAAATTATATATATGTTAGGCTATTGAGAGAAATCTGGGCATTTAAAAAGAAAGTATTTAGAGAAAATTACTAGGTGAGATGTATGAGAATTCATGAAATTAACAATCAGTATGTTTTGGCAGTCTCCTATGGTAATTATCTTAAAGCAGATGGTGGAGTAGATAAAGTTATAGCTGAGCATTGTCAGCTTTTTAATAATGCTGGTGTATCATATATTCAAATTGCACCATTAAAGCCTGGCGGAATAAGCGGAATGATATTTAATTGCATTAAGCGAAATATATATACATTAGTAATCGATGGTTCCTTTCAGAAGCTTGTTGATGAAGAAGAAATAATTAGAATGCTCATGCGATACGAACGCGGTGAAAAGCAAATGATAGCATTTCATATTCATCATTTGAAAAAGAATAATATACGATTTTTGAATAGAATATCAAGTATTGCGAAATGTAATACCTATTTTTTTGTGCATGATTATAACTCAATCTGTGAGCATCCCAATCTATTAGAAAACGGAAGTAGATTTTGTGGATATACAGCAAAGCCATGTGATGATTGCATAGATTGTCAATATGTACATGGTATTAAAAGTATCCAGCAAAAAACAAGAAAAATATTAGGTAGCTTTAAAAACCTATATATTGTTGCTCCATCGAAAATAGCTATGAATTTATGGCTTATGACATTCGGGGATTTGGTTCAAGAAAATCATTGTTTTGTTGTGCCACATCAAAAGGCTTTTGGTGTGAATACTCTTGTGCCAGACCTGAATGATAAAATTAAGATTGCTTTTTTGGGGAAATTTGGTGATAACAAAGGAAAAAATGAATGGATTAAGGTGGCAAATGTAGTTAAAAGTGAAAAGTTAGAATATGAGCTGTTTTATTTTGGCACATCTGATATAAAAATCGATGGTGTTACTAATGTTTATGTACAAGTTAAACCAGATAATCCTAAAGCAATGTATGAAGCTTTAGTTGATAATGGAATAAATTGTGCTTTTTTGTGGTCGCTTTGCCCAGAGACGTATTCGTATACTTATCATGAGGCTTATTCGGCAAACTGTTTAGTGATTACAGATTCAGATAGTGGGAATATTGCTTCATTGGTTAATGAAAATAACAATGGAAAGGTGTACAGTACGATAGAGCAATTTATTTCGGATCTGCGAGATGATACTATTCTTGACATTATGAATAAATCCACTAGTAAAGGCCCACTTAAATATGAAGCTAACACAGATATTCTTAATCTTGTTGGAGGGAAAGGATGTATAGAGCCTACGTATGTTAAGCAATCGAACGTCGATTTACAGATGCTGATAATTAATGCAATTTATAAGGCTCTTCAATGGCATATGTTAAGATGATTGCCTTATAACTATTAACTTCAAAGACAGAACTGTTTTCTATTGAATAATCGTATATATGATTTATTCTGGATACTCAGACAATGAAGTCGGTTATAGCATATAGTCCTTGGAGAGGGACTTAAATAACTACTACAATATAATTTAAGGAGAAACGTGATTTTACCTTTGGAAATCAATGTCTGAAGAAATGAAGATATCAAAAAATAAATTAGTGCTAGTGGTTATGATTGTTTGCATTCAGTCATTTCTATATTTTGCAGATGAAGCATTTGAGATACTGAAACTGCAGCCATCTGATGTTGGCTTACTTGTCTTTTTTACGTTCGCTTTGATTAAGTCATTACGAACTAAGAAAAAAATAATTAACATAGAATATAATTTGGATCTATATATTGTCTTATTTTTTGCTTTGATTCTTACAAGTAGTATTCAAAGCAACCTTGTTTTTGGACAATCAATTATAGACGGTTTAATTCAACAAAGGAGACTTATAATATGGTGCTTGATTTATTTTCTTATAAAAAAGGCACTTGAAAGTGGAAATATTAGGTACTCAACTCTTTTTGAGGCCTTAAAAATTGTTGCGTTCTTAGAGTTGTTCTTGTTTATTCTACAGTATTTGATAGCTCCATCATTTATGTTTTTACATGTAAACACTAGCACGCGATACGGAGGCTTGAGATTTTACTTCATGCCTACGTTGCTTGATTTTCTGTTTATGGTAGAAGCTGACAAATTGTTAGATAAAAAAAGAAGCCATCAGAAAAGATTACTGTCCGCAGTAACATGCTTATTAGTAATATTTGAAACCATGGTTGTTCAAAAATTTCGCCTAACATCAATAGCTCTATTGATTTGTCTTGCCTTGGCCATGTACATCAAACGTTCAGGGATAGACACTAAAATCGTATACACTTTTTTAGGTGTTGTTCTATTTGTACTTTTGCTCAATACAACCATGGCCCAGGACTTAATTTATCAAATTAAATCTGGCTTTTCTGACTATGGACATTTCGGTGTTAGACTGGACGGACGTAAATTGTATTTAAGTATGATAGCACAACATCCGATATTAGGGGCAGGCTATCCATATATTCAAAAAGCACTAGAAGCGGCAGGGTATAATAAGGCAATATTTCTTTCAGACAATGGTGTTTTTGGATATATATATATATATGGCACTCTTGGAGCTATGTGGGTAATTATGATTTGGCGGAAACTGATAAAAATGTCAGTTAATATTTTTAAACAAACGAACGAAACGTATTTCCTGTTTTTCTATCTGTTTTTTATTATTACATCTGTTAATGAAATCCATTGGTACTGGGAAACGGGATTTGGAATCTTTATATTGTCCGTACTACTATTAGAAGAAAAGAATCAGTTGATAAAAATGGAGAAGGAAAATAATGTCAGATAACTACAAAGTTTCTATTATTACAGCTTGTTATAATAGCGAGAAAACAATTGAACGTACACTAAAAAGTGTTCTTGCTCAGACATATAGTAATTATGAATATATTATAATTGATGGCATGTCAACGGACGACACTTTGAAAATAATTGATGCATACCGCAACGCTTTTGGATCAAAGCTTAAAGTAGTTAGTGAAAGAGATTCAGGCATCTATAATGCGATGAATAAAGGAATCAAAATGGCTAGTGGTGAACTAGTTGGCATCATAAACAGCGATGACTGGTATGAGCCGGATGCGCTTCAAACAATTGTATATAGTTTTAATCATGAAAAGTACAGTGTGCTGTATGGTATGACATATAATTATCTGAATAATAAGCCTTATCAGATTTATATGATAAATTATGAGTTTCTCAATAAAGTTATGATACCACACCCATCATGTTTTGTTACAAGAGATACGTATCTTGACTTGGGCATGTATGATGAAACATACAAATCATCCGCAGACTACGATTTATTCTTAAAATTTTATTTTAGCAGAAAGGTATCGTTTATACCTATTATGAAAATTGTTAGTAATTTTTCACTTGGTGGAATGTCTTCATCACTAGTGGGGGCAATCGAAAGTAATGAAATTAAACATAAATATAAGCTGATTTCCTCTAAGGAGTATTATATTACAAGCCTTAAGCTAAGATTAAAAAAAGCATTACTTGGGAAATAATGAATTTATATTAGAGAAGATGGTTTGTTTCTCTTAATTGTTATTGTAATAAGGAGACTGAAAAATTGGGAGAGAAGTCCATAAAAAAGAACATCATTATGAGCACACTGTTGACAGTGTCAAATTGTGTGTTTCCTTTACTTACGTATAGTTATGTTGCAAGGGTTTTAGGACCCATTGGAACCGGAAAAGTCGCTTTTGTAACTTCGGTGCTGCAGTATTTTGGCTATATAGCAACATTAGGTATTCCGGCTTACGGGTTACGTGAATGTGCGAAGGTGCGCAATGATAAGGAAAAACTATCTGGCTTGGTTTATGAACTCTTTGTAATCAATTTGTGTGCTACAATTGTTGCATATATTCTTTTATTTATTGGCGTTGCTTTCTATCCTAAGTTTTATGAATATCGCTATCTCTTTGCTGTTCAAAGCATTACAATAATACTGACGAGTATTGGATTTGAGTGGCTCTATCAATCGCTTGAAGAATATGAATATATTACAAAACGTTCGCTGCTGTTTAAAACTATTTCAGTCGCTTTAACATTTCTTCTTATAAGAAATTCGGAAGATTATTTATGGTACGGTTTTGTGACAGTATTTGCATCGGCAGCAAATTATATTTGCAATTTCTTGAATGTACGAAAATATATTTCTTTTAAGGGACAGGTGAGCGAGAAACATGATTTTAAAAAGCATTTAAAGCCAATTTTTGTCTTGTTCTCAGCATCAGTTATGATTACTATTTATTCTAATTTCGATGTGGTTATGATTGGCATACTTGATTCTGAGAAGGCTGTTGGCTTATATAATGCGGCTCTTAAAATCAAGAATTTGGTTTTGGCTTTGTCAACTGCTGTAACATCAGTTTTGATACCGCGTATCACATTTTATATAAAGAATAAAAATGAATCTAAAGTAGTCACTTTGTTAGAAAAATCTTTACGGATTACATTAGTACTTGCTATTCCTTTATCAATCTTTATTATGTTTAATGTTAAACCACTCCTTCTTTTCTTTTGCGGAAGAGAATATTTGGATGCTTCAAATACATTGGTTATTCTTTCTGTGTGTATTATTGTGTTATGTATTACAAATATATTTGGTAATCAGATTTTAATACCTCATGAAAATGAAAATCGATATTCTCAGAGTATATTTGTAGGACTTTGGATTAATTTGATTCTAAACTTTCTTCTGATTCCATCACTAGGTGCTTTTGGAGCCGCAATAGGTACATTGATAACAGAGGTTTGGAATGCAATTTGGATGGGAATCGGATGCAAGAAATATATTGCAGAACTTTTAAGGCGCATAAAAGCATACAACTATTTTTTCGCTATAGCTGTTGCCTGCGTAGTTGAAATCTTTACAGGACAACTTCTTTCAGTGAATAATATTTTCTTTTATTTAGCTACTCAGACAATTGTCTTTTTTGGCTTGTATTACATTATTTTGTGGATTCTTAAAGATCCAATAATAAATGAGGGATACAATGCTGTTAGGGAGAAGACTTCTTCGTTCTTACGTTTTTGCAATAAGAGGGGAAAATAAATAATTGGAAAATACTTTGGAACAGACGGCTTCCGTGGTGAAGCCGGAATTACTTTGACAGCTGACCATGCCTACAAGGTAGGGCGTTTTCTTGGCTGGTACTATAATGCTCTCCGTGAGCGTAACGGAGATAACGAGCCCGCTCGTATTGTTATTGGTAAGGATACTCGCCGTAGTTCTTATATGTTTGAGTACAGCCTTGTGGCAGGCCTGACTGCATCTGGTGCAGATGCCTATCTGCTCCATGTTACCACCACCCCGTCGGTGGCTTATATTGCCCGTGTGGATGACTTTGACTGCGGCATTATGATTTCCGCCAGCCATAATCCATACTATGACAATGGCATCAAGCTGATCGACTGCTACGGTGAGAAGATGCCAGAAGAAACGCTGCTGCTGGTTGAGGACTACATTGATGGTAAGCTCCATGTGTTCGACCAGGACTGGCCAGAGCTGCCGTTTGCACATCGAGAGCATATTGGCTGCACGGTGGACTATGTAGCAGGCCGCAACCGCTATATGGGCTATCTGATTTCTCTGGGTATCTATTCCTTCAAGGGCGTCAAGGTCGGTCTTGACTGTGCCAACGGCAGCTCTTGGAATATTGCGAAGTCTGTGTTTGACGCACTCGGCGCAGATACCTATGTGATCAATAACCAGCCCAACGGACTGAACATCAATAACGATGCAGGCTCTACTCATATTGAGGGTTTGCAAAAGTTTGTTGTAGAAAAAGGTCTGGATGTTGGATTTGCTTACGACGGCGATGCGGATCGTTGCCTGTGTGTAGATGAGAAAGGCAATGTCATCACTGGTGACCACATTCTGTATATCTATGGTTGCTACATGAAAGAGCGTGGTAAGCTGCTGACCAATACCGTTGTCACTACAGTTATGTCCAACTTTGGCCTGTACAAGGCTTTTGACGAGCAGGGGATTGGTTACGCAAAGACCGCCGTGGGCGACAAATACGTCTACGAGTATATGGCCAAGAACGGCTGCCGTATTGGCGGTGAGCAGAGCGGTCATATCATTTTCAGCAAGTACGCCAGCACCGGCGATGGCATCCTGACGAGCCTGAAGATGATGGAGGTCATGCTGGCCAAGAAGAAGCCGATGAGCGAGCTGGCCTCCCCGCTGAAGATTTATCCGCAGGTGCTGGAGAATGTCCGTGTTACGGATAAGAAGGCGGCACAGAACGACCCGGCTGTGCAGGAAGCAGTAAGTAAAGTTACCGATGCACTGGGCGATACTGGCCGTATTTTGGTGCGTGAATCCGGTACCGAGCCGGTGGTGCGTGTTATGGTGGAAGCGCCTGAGCACGATACCTGCCAGAAATATGTGGATGAAGTGGTCAATGTAATCTGCGAAAAGGGCTATAAAGCATAAATCAGGCTGTGTGGATATACATCCACACAGTAAGCTGCTCAAATCTTCACACACCTCTCCGTGGTGAGCAGCAGGCAACGGTCTTATGACTGGCTGAGATGTGAAGGAATAGTTTGTAATGGAAACGCAGGATTAATGCTTGGATGCCTGTTCTTGTTTTGTAGATGCATCAGTGGAGAGTCTGGAGGGAAAAAGTACTTGCATCTATTGGGTATATTGGCAAGTACAGCTATGGAATCTACTGTTTCCATTAGATTGTAATCAACTGTGCACTTATGTTAATGCTTAAGGATAACAATTTGCTTTTATGGTTCGCCACGTTTGCTTTAATGAAAAGTCTAATCCCCCAGCTATGCTGGGGAGAATAGAGTAGTCGGAAGT